>JAUWZT010000201.1 GCA_030615145.1 Promethearchaeota archaeon
ATACTGATAAACTTTACGAATCTTTGAACAACCTTGAAACGCCTGGGGTTCAAGCAACAGTTTGTTTAAATACTGCAATCCCAGACTGCTCACCTCCAGGAACGTGTATTGTTTCGATAACAACTGTTTTTCTACCGGGAGTATGGGACGATGTAAAGCCCGAAGATTACTTTACATTAAAAAATAAAATCGCGGAAGACCTTATTAACACTTTGGAAAAAACTACTGGTGCTCCAATAAAGGAACATATTGAAGAAATTGAAGTTGCTACGCCTCAAACCATTTCAAGATTTACCAGAAGTTATAATGGAGTAGTATATGGATACGAACCAGATTCTTGGGATTCTTTTGTCCCACGCTTGATGACGATGAATGACGAAAAACATATTGAGGGTCTTGAATTTTGTGGAGGTTTTGGAAAAAGATGTCATGGATATAGTAGTGCTTTAAAGGATGGAGAAACTGCTGCTTTACTAACTTTACAAGATTTACATAAAAAGGGTGAGCTAAAATGAGCAAAGAAAAAAAGAAATTTGATATTATTATTAAAAGCAACACAAGAGATTTATTTGCGTTTACAAAATTAGTTCCAAAACGAAAAAAGAGGTTCGAAAAGGCGTCTAGTGAGCCGATAACAAAGGATCCAATGAATGAACTTGCTGTGCGACTTCATCCTATAAGACTATACTTAGTTATCAGTGAAATCAAAGACGAAACAAAATCCACTAAAACATTTAAGCTCAAACCCGATCCAGATTCAAACACAAAAGAATTGGCATATTTTAGAGCTGGTCAATATTTAAGTTTAAAAGTTGAAGTAAATGGAGTTGCAATCACAAGACCTTATTCAATAGCTTCTTCTCCTTCGGATGCTTTAAATGGTTTCTATGAAATTACGATTAGAAAAGAAGAACCCGGATTTTTAACGGGATACATATGGGATAGATGGAAAGTAGGAACTAAGGTTGAAAGTTCTGGACCAGAGGGATTCTTTTTTTACGAGCCTCTTAGGGATTTAAAACAGATAGTCGGTCTCGCAGGAGGCTCAGGAATTACTCCATTCCGTTCCATCGCTAAAGAAATTGTTGAGGATAAATTAGATGCAAAATTAACCTTGCTGTATGGAAGTAGCGAAGAAGACGATATTATTTATTACGGCGAATTTAAAGAACTTGAAAAGAAGTATCCCGATAAAATTAAAGTTGTGCATGTTTTAAGTTGTGAAGAAGTTACCCTCGAAGGATCCGAATTGGGCTTTTTAACTTCTGATATTATAGAGAAGTATTGCGATGTAAACAATAGCTCGTTTTTTATCTGTGGACCACAAGTTATGTATAATTTTGTTGAAAAAGAATTAGAAAAGTTCAATTTACATCGTAAGCGCGTCCGTAGAGAGGCATTTGGTGAAATTAAAGATATTCTAAGTAATCCAGACTTCCCTCAAGATGTAGCTGATAAGGTATTTAAGATTAAGACTTCCATTGGAAGTTTGATTAAAGACATACCAGCAAAGGCAACCGAATCCGTCCTTGTTGCTCTAGAACGGGCAAACTTAAATCCACCATCAAAATGCCGCTCTGGCGAATGTGGGTTCTGTCGTTCGCTTCTTATTTCTGGTGATGTGTATATAAGTCCTGTTTCTGATTGGAGAAAAGCTGGAGATAAGAAATTTGACTATTTCCATCCTTGCGCATCCTACCCCATTACAGATCTCGAAATTAAAATTCCAAGACACCTCTAAAAATATTTTAAATATTTCTATTTCTTCTTTTATTTAGTATCTTATCCGTTATATCATTCCTTGTGCGTAAAAAAATAAAAAAAGTTTGAAAATTGGTATTTTATAAAACCCTATATAAATTTATATCCCTTATTCATCTTATTAGCATATTGCTCTAAAAGTGATCTAATCTCTTTGCATGTTTTTTTGGGGAAGTCTCTAGTAACATCAATTATATAACCTTTTTGAGAACCATCAGTAGTAGCGAAAGTGATTTCATTATAAACATGCATAGGGGTTAATTTTTCATCAATCGTGGATCTTCTACGCCCTGTTACTCTTTTTTTTACTTCAACAGCTTCAATTTGATCCCAATTTATTTGAAACATCGGTTTATTTGGTACCATTATTCTAATACTCTTATCTGAAATAGAAAATATTCTGATTTTTGAGGGTTTTTTATAAATTATTAAAACTGGAATTGTGGATATTACAATGACTATCCAAATAACGGCTACACCTAGAATTGACTGGGATGTTAATTCGCCAACTGTCATTCCTAATAGTAATACAAGCATAGTAATAATTATTCCAGTAGTAAAGCAACAACACAAAGCATAATTTCTAGACTTTTTTAAGGTTGTAGCAATTTCAATTTTATTAGGTTCATAAGCCTCATTTGATCCTTCTTCCATTATCATCACTATTTTTTAAATAATTTATTAATTTGAATTTAGATTTCGATAACTTATGAAAATATCGTAAATTCAAGAAAAATTACTAAGTTAAGTAAAATAAACTTATATATAAATTTGGACATTTTTGTTTTGTCAATTTTTTTTTTTTAATTGCCAAATATTTATTTCTCAGTATTTCTTTAAGTTTTTTAATCAACTTCTAAAAAAATAAAAGGAAAGTAATGGACATAAAAATTAAATTGGGAATTATTGCTTTTTTCATAATCCTAATTCAGTCATGTTTAAAACTATTAGGGGTAATCCTAACAGGAAGTCTTAGTTTTTTAGCTGAAACTATTGACACTTTGACAGATATTTTTTTCGTTTCTCTTACGATTTATTCTATATATGTAAGTCAAAAGCCACCAGATTTCCAACATATGTATGGCCATTCTAAAATTGATTCGGTAGGAGGATTGGTTCAAGGTGTTATTTTAGTCAACATCTATATCGTTCTTATTTTTATAGCAATTCAAACCATTTTAACTAGCTCATATGGGATTATCAATCCTGATTTGGGATTCTTGATACTAATAATATCTTTTATCATTAATTTAGTATTTTCTAGAGTATTAATATGGCAAGGAAAAAGGCAAAAAAGTTTATCGCTTAAAATTCAAGGTATAAATTTATTCCAAGATTCTCTTAGAGCGATTGTAGTTATGATTAATTTCATTTTAGCTCTCTTTTTCAATATCCAATTTTTAGACCCGTTTTTTAGTATTGGTCTCTCTTTATGGATAATATTCACCGCATTTAAGCTTTCAAAAGAAGGTATTAAAGATTTAATTGATGAAAATCCCATAAGTTATATTATTTTAGAAGAAATCAAAGAAAAGGTTTTTAACCTCGATCACGTTAATGCTGTTGAAGATTTAAAAATCAGAATTGGTGGAAATACATTATTTTTAGATGTTCGCTTATCTGTTGAAGATCATATATCTGTTATTCATGCAAATGAAATTACAAAAGCAATTCATACATTAAGTAAAAAATATTTTTCGTCGTATAATGTAGAATCTATAGTTGAGATGAATCCTTTAAGTGGTGAATCTTCAATAGGTGAAGAGATAATTAACTTACTTTATTCAATGAAAAGTGAATTTAATGAGATTTCAGATTTCAGGAATTTAAACGTTTTCAGAATAGAAAATAAATACTTTTTATCTGTATCAATAGTCGTTGACGAGAATTTATCACTAGAAGAAGCTCACGAATTAAGTATTATGTTTGAAAATCAACTTAAGGAGCAAGTTCTGTCTATATCACGAATAATTACTCATATAGAATCACATGCTATGATACGAGAATTAGTAACTGATCACTTAGTTTGTATTCCTATTGACCCTCAAAAGAAAAGAGAAATCCAAATTAATTTAGAAAGTTTATTAAAAAGTAATCCAGAAGTTAAGGGATATCATGGTTTAGAATTTTGGGCAGCTGTTGATTTTTGTACACTCGAACTCCATGTTTTTTTTGATGGATCCTTAAACATTTCGCAAGTTCATAATATAGTTTCAAATTTAGAGCAACAAATAAAAGAAACTCTGAAAATTGAAAATCTAACAGAAATTATAATCCATTCTGAACCTTTAGAAGGTCGAACAGACGGAATTTTTTTTTAATTTAAAATGGAAAATTATAGCTAAATAAACCCAGTTCTTTTTGCATTGTTTTAATATCTTCTTGTAAACTTTTGTTAATCGGAATGCCTTGTTTTTTTCTTACTTTTTCAGAATAATATTCTTTTTCTCCAGCAGTATATATTCGATTTTTACCAGGTGCTTTCTTAGAGTTTCTAAGAGTTCTCATAATTGTCCCAGTAGTTCGTTTAAACATTTTCAAGGGTGTAAAGTGGTTTACATTTATTGCTAAAAAGAAGTGCCCAACTTTTAAGCGTTTTTGGTCTTCTTCTATAATTCCTGCTGTATCTTTAAGGAATACTCCATTTTGTAATGCTGATGATAAAACTTCTACAAGTGTAGCATATCCAAAACCCTTATAACCTGATGTATTTTCACCTTCACCGCCTAGCGGTAAAAGAGCTGCAGTACTATCTTCTAAATTTTTTAATGTTTCTTGAGGATCGTTTTGCGATCTTCCATTCTTGGTTATGATTACTCCTTCAGGAAGCGGTTTATGCATTCTATTATAAACTTCAATCTTACCCCTTTGAATAATTGAAGTAGCACAATCAATCATAAAAGGAAATTCTTCGTCTGTTGGTGCCCCCGCAGTCAATGGATTTGTACCTAACATTGGTTCTACACCAAATGTTGGAGGAATAGCGGGTCTAGCGTTAGTGGTTGTAATCCCTATCATTCCCTCTTTTATAGCCATGAGAGAGTAATATCCCGCAATCCCAAAATGCGTAGAATTCCTAACTGCAACAGCTCCGAGTCCATACTTTTTGGCTTTTCGAATCGCTAATTTCATGGCATTATAACCTATAACCGGTCCTAACCCACATCCACCATCAATAACCGCAGTTGTAGGACCTTTTTTAACGATCTTTATCTTTGTTTTTGTGTTATAAATTCCTTTTTTAATCCTATCGTAATACATCTTACATCTCTGAATACCATGTGAATCTATTCCTCTTAAATCGGATGTAATTAATACATCTGCAATTATTTCAGAATCTACTTTATTTACCTTAAGACCAATGAACACATCTCTAATAAAATTCTTGAGAGTCTTAAAATCTATGTAAATAATATCTCTAGATGAGGATACTACTTCATTTTTTGTACTTGTCATATAGACTACCTTGAATGCAATTGAATTTTACTAGAATTGCTTCTATTTAATTAAAATCATATTGAATATAAGTTGAAAGTTCGTGTAACTCTAATTTTAATAATTTTTAGCGATTTTTTTGATAATTTTATTAAAAAAGTGTTAGAAATTTATAGAAAAATAAAGGATACTTTTTTAAAAATTAAATTCGTATTTATCCAGATGAAGTTCCTTTCGCATAATTTTGATATCTTCTTGTAAACTTTTGTTAATCGGAATTCCCGTTTTTAATCTTTCTTGTTCGGCAATAAATTCCTTCTCTCCCGCCGTGTAAATCTTTTCTTCGCCTGGAGCCTTTTTTGACTCTCTCAATCCCTTCATGATATTTCCGGCTGTTTTTTTAAAAGAACCAATTGATAAGAAGCTTTCAATATTAATTGCTAGAAAGAAATGGCCCACTTTTAAGCGTTTTTGGCCATCTTCAACGATACCTATCGTATCTTTAAGATATATTCCATCTTGTAAAGCCGCAGATAATAATTCAACTAATGTTGCGTAACCATAACCTTTATAACCTGAAGTACCTTCTCCTTTACCACCTAAGGGTAATAACGCAGCTTTCCCTTTACTCATACCATCTAATATTTTAGCAGGATCAGTTTCTGTTTTACCATTGTCCGTTATTACTACTCCATCCGGTAAAGGTTTATTTATTCTATTGTATAATTCTACTTTACCTCTTTGAATGATTGTAGTGGCACAGTCAATTAAAAAGGGGAATTCCTCGTCTGTTGGAGCGCCTACTGTTAACGGATTTGTTCCTAACATTGGTTCAACTCCAAAAGTAGGGGGCATAGAGGGGCGAGCGTTAGTAACTGCGAAGCCAATCATCCCTTCCTTTGTAGCCATGAGAGAATAGTAACCTGCAATTCCAAAGTGGGTAGAATTTCGAACAGCAACAGAACCAAGTCCATACTCTTTAGCTTTTTCAATCGCAGTTTTCATCGCCTTATAAGCAATAACGTGACCCATTCCGCAATTTCCGTCCCAAAGAGCCGTAGTTGGACCATCCTTAACGATGTCAATCTTTGTAATTACTTCGTACATTCCAGCTTTGATACGATCGAAATACATTTTACAACGTTGTATTCCATGGGTATCAATTCCTCTAATATCAGAAGCAATTAATACTTCAGCTATAATGTGGGCATCGTCTTTAGGAAC
>JAUWZT010000158.1 GCA_030615145.1 Promethearchaeota archaeon
GGCAACTAGAGACTTTAGTAATTGGGTTGAGTATCAAATTGTTATAACTATAATGATTACCTTAATTTATATTACCGGCTTTTTTTTCTTTACAATTTTTCACTACATTATCCGGAAATAGAAATCTTTGCTTTCGAATCATGTGTTTCGCAGAGAATAATTACTAAGTATAATAAGCTATTAGATTATTATTCTATTTACTGATTTAATTATAGCGTTGGCTATTGCTTTTACTAGCATTTCTGTAAGTTTGAAGTCTAATCGAATACTTTTTGCGACCTCGATTTGAAGCGCGTTTATTTGGCTTTTTTTAAAAAACTGCTGAGTTATATATCCCCCAGAATAAGATAAATTTTGTTCCGTTAAAGCCAGACCATCGTCCAACACAAAAAATTTAGAAATTTCGTCTTGTAATTGAGCACAGCCCCAATATCTATTACAATCTTGCTCCTTTGAATCTTCAAGAAGATCAAGAGTTTTACCAAAGATGTGGCCAAATATCACGTCAGGATATCCCTTGTAAGGCTTTGTAAACCCGTGAAAGTCTATTATCAAAGCTCTATTGTGTTTTGAAACGCACTCTTGAGCATAATTATTTAATTGGTCGTGGTAAGCGCGAAAGATATTTTGAGCTTCGGTAGAGGAATGATTATAGGCACTTTTTGAGTGAGATGGTCTGTTTAAATCAATTTTACTTCTATGAATCTTATTTAAGATGTAATATATATCGATATTTTTTACTTTAAGTAGATTGATTATTAATTTTGCTATGAAGAAAGTGTTCTTGTCTGCAATTCTCATCCCAGTAGTTTTGTTTGGAATCCTTTTTGGCTTTTTATAGCCTCCGTGAGGGCAAGATAAGATTACCGGCGTATTGCCATTTTCGACTTCAAAATATCTACTTAAATCCATTCATGATAAAAAATTAACATCGAATTATAAAGTTTGATAAATTGCTAAGAAGTCTATAATTAAATTTCTTTAAAGTGTATTTTAAGTTAAAAGAGATTCGAATTTATTTATGTCGTTAATTATTCTGAACCTAAGGTTAACCTTATTACAGTTTATCATTAATATAATAATAAAAATTTTCATAATGTTTTTTAAATTTGTTACTTTTTATTTATTACATTTAAGTAAAATTAGATGTTATCATTAAACTAAGGAAAGGTATATTATGACTATTGACGATTTGATAAGTTTTTTAAAAAAAAAAGGTTTTAGAGATACTTTGGAAGTCCTTATTCAATTTAAAGGTTATAAAACTGACAAGCATACTTTTTACAACGAATTGAATAAATTTAGCTATTATAATTCTTTTTTTCGGGTAAAAGAAGACTTAATTGAAAAAGGACTCATCGCAATTGAACTAAATAATAAGAAAAAGTATGTTAAACTAACCACAAAGGGTTTGGATGTTTATACGCGGTTACAAGAAATAAACGAAATAATAAATAATAAATAGTAGACTTCGTTTTGTACCTAAATCTCAAAAACCTAGTAAATATTTTTTTAACCTTTTATTCTTCTTCAAATAAAAGGATTTAGTTGTCGAATTTTTGTGAGCAAAGATAACATGATTTTCAAGAAGCTAGTTGTTGGACCTTTAGCTACCAATTGCTACATCTTTGGTTCTAACGAAACAAAAGAAATGGTTGTAATAGATCCAGGGGGCGATGGAAACGCCATTATTAAATATATCGAACAAGTAGGAGGAAAACCTATAGCGGTTTTACTTACTCACGGACATTTCGATCATACTACTAGAGTTGGTAAAATCATGCGCCATTTTCAAATACCATTGATGTATAGTAGAAAAGAACACGAATCTGGGATTTTCCAAAAAGAAGCTAATAGATGGTTAGTCGAGGATGATTCAATAAATATCGGAGAAATTAACCTTCACGCATTAGAAACGCCTGGTCATAGCCCTGGGTCATTATGCTTTTATTCTTCAGATGTCAAGAAATTTAACGGCAAAAAAATTGACGGTCTTTTGTTTTCGGGCGATTTATTATTCAGAGGGAGCATTGGAAGATCGGATTTCCAGGGAGGAGATCAAAATCTTTTGTTCGCAAGTATCAAAAATAAAATAATGTACAATAAATCCCTCACTGACGATTTTCTCGTCTGCCCCGGACATATGGGTCTGACTTCAATAGGGGAAGAAAGAACGCATAATATGTTTAAGAAATTTTTTCTTTAATAACTGATTTTTACTTTAGAAAATATAAGAATAAAACTATAACTGATAAAATTAAAACAATAAAAGATTGATTTACTTTAGGATAATTAGAATAAGTTGATCTTCCAAAGCTATCATAGTCTCGCCCTTCGACGTCTCTAAACGTATGAATTTCAAACCACCCTCTTTTAAGGCTTTAACGACTTGTTGTCCCTTCCCAATTAACGATGTTACATAAGCAGATATTTCTTCGCTTATTTCAATGTTCATGTTAGAATCTATTGGTAAGCCGCTTGAATCGCAAATGATGACCCCGCGAATTCCCTCGCGTTCTTCAAATTTTCGTATGATCTCTTTGACTTCTCTTCTATTAATCAATTTAACTTCTCTCTCATTATTATTTTATCTGATTTTATGATCTATACCTAATAATATTTAATAATAATAATAAAGTAAATGCTTAAAAATTTATTTTTAATTATTTAATAATAACTAAAGAAAAAGAGACTCAAAAATAAAAAATTACGGAAAAAAAGAATTAGAATAATTAACATAATACAACATCTTCGTAAGGGGGTTAAAGTCATGACACTTGTTGTTAGTAAATAGTTGCTTTATTATTATAATTCTGAAGATAATGCTTTACATTTAGTATATAGTTCATTAATGATAATATTGAAAGTCTCATGAGTTCCTTGACCTGATTTTGCTGCTGTTAAGTAATATCCGAGAAAATATCGTTCTTTTACAACCTCTTGAATTTTCGGTCTATCTAAATTGTTTTCCTCAATTAAATCAACTTGATTGGCAATGAACAATTAGATGATGTATTGAAATTATTAGATGAGATGTTAAAGATATTTTTTTATACAAAATCACATTCTTTCTAATAATATCGAGATTAAATTATTCCCAAATCCTCCAAAATTATATGTAATCCCAGTTTCTGCACCTTCACCTTGTCTTTTGCCTGCTTCTCCTTTTAATTGCCAATATTATTCTATAACTTGAGCAATCCCAGTAGTTCCTAAGAGTTGGCCTCGCGCTTTCAAACCTCCAGAGGGATTAAAAGGAATTTTTCCGCCAATTTTGTTAAACCTTCTTGCGTGGCTATTACGCCTTTTCCCTTTCTGAAAAAACTTAAAAATTTTAGAAAAAAAAGCTTGAGATACTCGAAGGAAAATAAATTTAAATTAGGTTAATATATATATATATTTAAGTATTAAACTACACGATTTAGATAAGCTAATTCAGAATTCAAACTTAATACTAAAAAAAATAAAGAGTAGTATTTCTATGGCAGACAAAAAAGATATTGAAAAAAAATTATCAGAATTATTTGACATAGTTCCTGAAACCGAAGGTTTAATAGCCTCTGATCTAGAAGGTAAAGTTATTGTAGGACAAACGATTACAGATATGGATCATAGTGCGATAGCAAAGACTTGCGTAACTATAATAAAAGATTCGGGCAATATGGGTAATAATATCGGTAAAGGAGCATTTAAAACTGCTACTATCGAACTAGAAAGCGGTTATGCCGTAATCGTCAAGTCTGATGCAATTGTCCTGATTGCTTTAGCAGGTTTAGACGGGAAAGCATCTTTAAGTCTTCTAAAAAGAAACCTAATTTCAATTTCAAAGATATAATTTTATTTCCTCTTTTTTAGAAAAAATTTTAAAAGAATATTAAAAAAAGTAGATTTGATTTTTATTTTTTATCATTGAGACCTTTTTCTTCTAATAAAGAATCTAAATCTGTTTCAGGCTTTTCTGTCTTAATTTCTTTTTGTTTCTGTTTTTTAGATAGTTTTTTACTTGGTTTTTTTGCCGGCTTTTTTTTGGCTTCTTCTTTGGGTTCTTCTTTGGGTTCTTCTTTGGGTAATTCAGTTACACTTACATACCTTCCTCTTCTTGGTTTTTTCTTAGAAGGTTCTTCGATAGGAGTTTCAATTTTCTTCATAGTTCTTTTGACATATAAATACATTACACCCCATAATAACGCAAAAATACCGATCATAATTACCGTAAAGAAAAAGGTGATATAATTTGCAAGAGGTGTGTCATAGATTTTAAAAGATTTTAACGCTTGAGCGGTTATATTCTCTTTTGTTAATTCGTTAGTTGCTTCTACTGATACTGTAATCGTCATTTGATTTATAGCTGGAATCTCTATTGATATTATCATGTCTGTAGATTCTCCCGGCTGTAAGTTATTTAATATTAAATGGTTTATCTCAACAATGCTATATGTTAAAGAAGGTTCGATTATAATAGATATACTAGAATTAGAAATGGTTAATTCTGAATCGCCAATATTATTTAATGTTATTGTAATTGTTGTTTTACCGTTTCTTGTAATCTGATTTACGTTCGATACAATTCCCAACGATAAGTTGTTAGATACTTTGTATATAGACACAGAAATGTTTTGCGAATTCTCTAAAATATATTGTTCTCCTTGCCAAGTAAGTCTAAATAGAAGGTCATCTTCACGTGGTAGCGATAGAGTATCAATCTCAAAGCTTGTAACTCCATTAGCACCCGAAATTTGAGATGAAACATTTTCCCATAATCCACTATTAAAATATTGGCAAGTCACCTTCTTATTTGGAATTTCATCGCCGAATTCGGTCGTTAACACAGAACTAATGTTAAATTTTTGTCCGTAAATTGGTGTTTGAGGATTAATAACAATATCAGAGAATTGACTATTTGTTTTCAAGGAAAAAGAATCGTTAAATTGATTATAACTGCTTACAAAGTTTTTATCATATATATTTACAACAAATGTTGTTTGATCGGGCATGTATTGGCACTCTTCTCTTTCAAACGGTTTTAATATAGAAGCTGCTGTAATTTCCTCGTCGTATTTTAAAGCTATAATGTACCCTTCAAATTCATTTTGAGTGCTATTAATTACTAAAGAATACTCATTACTTTTAAAAGTATCAACTTCATGACTTTCTCCTGAGTATTCAAAATAGACCGTAAATATTGTTTTAGCTCCTCCTTTTCTAACGGGCGCGTTTACTCCTTGCCAAACTCCGTCTGCTTGAAGAGTCGGTATTGTAAGACTTACGGAAAATTCTTGCGTATCAGCACCGTTAGGATCTCCACTTATATTTAGAGTTTTTACATCAGTATACTTTTCGGTAATTATCCATTCTTCTTTAACCAAAGACACTAATTGAACTTTTAATTTTACATCCAAATCGATAAAATCATGCAAATTTTGAATTGTTGCGCTTATTTTGATATCTTCATTGGGATTTAGAAGAGTTTCATTTTGTAAAAAGGTTTTTACTAATATTGGTATCTCTTCGCCGTTTATTTCGTAAATAAATTGTTGATTTATATCAGAGTTATTAACCGCGTAAAAGTCTGGATAATATTTATCATCGGTTACATTTATTGTACCAATTAACATTGAATAACTTTCATAAACCTTGTCTACAATGCCGTCAAATATGTTTTGATTCAATATAGGTTCGTAAAATAAATTGTTCATATTAACATCATAAGTGTCAATATATAATTTCAGTTTCTTACATCCAACTGCGGAACCATTTTCCCAGAAATAACCTAAATAATAATTTCCAAGGAGAGGTGTATCTTTGGTAACATCTAAAATAGTTTGGTTATTGAAGTCATATACAAGCGAATTATCTTTAATCACTCCTACCCCTGAATTCCTTTCTGCTCCTGGAAATATGGTATTATTATCTGGATAAAACAATGTAACATTTGCATTACCGTTTGTGGGCGGTATGCCGCCGGGGCCTTGGATAGCAACTTCTACAGATATATTATCTCCATACATAAATCCATTTGTCTCCCATAAAGTTCCATTGTAATTAATGAAACTGTGCATCTCTTGTATGAGGTTGCTACTCGTCAAATTTAGAGAGTAGATTCCGTCAATACCGTTAACTGTGGCGTTAGTAATCGCTGTAAAATCATACGACGGGTTAGCGTCAAAAATCCTCTCTCCTCCTGTGCTAATTATCACTTCTTCGTAAATTTCATCGTAATTTGGATTAGTCAAGTTCTTTGCATCCCAATCGTTGGGATATACAAACCAAAATTCATGGAAACTCCAATTATCAAAATTTGTATAACCTAAATCTAAAGTATAATTTAAATTCCATCTTGGAGTTGTATCGTATGATACCTTATAATAACTACTCGCGTTTTCTACCCAATAACCCTTTACTATATAAGTAACATTGAATTTAAACCCTTGAATAATACCACTATTCCATGTGAGATCTATTTGGAAATTGTGTAAACTATTATTGACAATTTCAACTGTGAAGTTGTTCTTCCATTGTCCTAATCCCCAAGTTAACGATGAACTTATAGGATAGCTGATAACTTGATTTTCTATTGGAATATCTTGTATTTTTAGCTTATCTTGATTATCATCGGGATTTATGAAGTCAGAAGGCATATATCCGCGCGTTACATTTAGTTTAAAAGATGCTGCATCTAATTCTTCAGACTCGTAGCCTGGAGTCACTTGTTTTGTGGCGACATCCCATGTTAGACCATCGTCAGTCGTTCTTAATTGATGATCTACTGTAGAATTTGGATCACCATAAGTCTGTCTGGGAAGCGTTACTAAACTAAAAATCTTATCTGAATGGTTTGATTTGATTACTATGAAATAATTATAGAGTTTTAAATTTTGAGTATTCGCTTGGTTAAATTCGAAATAGGATAAAGAATCTCCATGATAATCGCTATAATCAATTATTATTGAATCGATTAATTTAGAGTTGTTAGGTTTTAAATTATTTAATTTTAAATTAGCTTCAGTTCTCTTTATTGTTGTATTTGCTTCGTATAAAGTTATATTTAGTTCTGCGTTAAGGGCTTCAGTAAGGTTTAATGTTCTTATCCAAGCGTAAAAACCGTTTACTGCCGAACTTTCTCCTTTCAAATCAAACTCTAAAGCGACATATTCACTATTGGTAATTGGTAAATCAAACGCGTAAGTAGAAGTTAAATTAAATTCTCTTAAGGTAAGGACAAAGTCATTGCTATCAAATCTTTGTAAGTAGAATTGTATCTTACTAATATCGGAGGAGTTAATATAGTTTAAGTTTTCGTTAACGAATCGGTCTTCAATTAATTGAGTGCCTAAACTGCTATTTATAAACATCGTTTCCGTAACATTTTTCCAAGTGGAGTCAGATATATTAAACATTCTTAGGGTTAAATAAGCATCCTCATCAATACTATATGAAAAAGTTGAAATTAAGCCTAATATAAAAGATCTATTAAACGCGAGGTTAATTGATGGACTCTCACTAAAATATGATGTACCTGCAAAACTCGAATCGATCGTAAAATTTAATATTCCGCTCGAAGAGTTTAATTCAATAGATGAAGGAAGCCCATCGGTAAGCTTGCTTAAATCGATAACACTAAGATTCTCTCCAGTATTCACATTCATTGAGGAATCATCTTCGTTATAAGTAAATTTTATGAAATCGTTTGCGTCTAACGCACTTGTGTCTTCTTCTACGTGATCTGTTGTGTAATTATTCTGGAAAGTGAAGTTGAAATTTCCATATGTGAGATAGGTCGTATCAGTAACTGACATCGAAGGAATTTCAAAAGAACCCTGATTATTATCATTTGAATACGAACTATTTAAAGCGTAAATTCTAACATCTTGATTGTCTCCTGAACCGTTAATATAGTAATCCGTTAGATACGAGTCAGTTTCGGAAGAAAAAAGGTTGTTATCGTCATTTAACCAATTTGTTAGTTGGTTATTACTACTATCTAAATATAAACCATTAAAAATGTGAATATTCACTAAAAGCATAGAAGTTATGAATATACTTACAAAAAAAATTCTTTTAACATCCTTTTTTCGTCGAATCAATTAAACCAACCGTATTTATCAATATTTTAGTTTTTAAAATTATCTAAGAATATTAAAATTTGCTAATTTATTTTAAACTTATCAGATAGAATACTATATGACAAAATATTATAAATGTTCAAAACAATTTTATTATCAAAATTAATCGTGAAGTTGGTTAAATAGTATCATGAGTGAAAAATCAATTCTTAATGAAATTGACCAAAATAAAGAGGAATTTATCGAATTTTTTAGGAAAATTATTCAAGCTGACTCAATTAATCCCCCTGGCAATGAAAAAAATGTTGCTATAATTATTGAAGATTACTTAAAAGAAGAAGGAATAAAAACTGAAGTTTTTCCATTTGGGGATAATCGAGCGAATTTAATTGCTTATTTAAACGATAATTTTAACGGAAAAAATCTTTTATATAACGGACACATGGACGTTGTCCCTCCCGGTTCAGAGAAAGATTGGAAGAACCCCCCTTTTTCTGCCTTCGTTAAACGTAATAAGTTTATATTTAGTAGAGGTGCTGCTGACATGAAGGGCGGATTGGTTGCGATGGTTATAGCGCTGAAAATTTTAAAATCGTTAAAAATCGAAG
>JAUWZT010000081.1 GCA_030615145.1 Promethearchaeota archaeon
AATTGCCTTCAAATACATCTAGATTTGTATAAGATCCTAAATATTTCTGAGTTAAAAGGGAGAAAGTTGGTTTCGCATGCCTTAAAATATCAGCAATCTCGTTCTCGGATATATCTTTACTCTCAAAACTAAGTTTCATCCAGGTCGAGAAGTAATTTTCTAAAAAAATTAGGAGATCATTATTGTTTCTGATCGCTCTAAAGGCATTATATTTTTCCTTCCAAGGTTGGAGTTTTTCTAAGTATTCCTTCTGTATTGAAATAAAATCATAAGACTTCTCGTAAAAAGACTTCCAAGTATTTTTTAGTTCATTTCCTAATTTTTCAAGATTAACACTTACAACTTTAATGCTCTTTTGGATACCTGATTTTAATTCTTCTGTGTTGATATCGAAAATTTCTATCAAAAACTCGATTAAAAAATCGTACTTCCTAAGGATTTCCTTTTTCGTTTCGCTTATGTTTCATCAACTCTATTTATAGTTTAATTATAAGTTTTCCTTCTAATAGCATGAATGTCTTTCTTTTTTCCATAATCCAATCTTTTCCGAATTCTTCCCAGTAATCCTTGAATTTGTCGTTCGATAAAATGTCGAAATTGTAAACTTTGGCTAACTTTAAAATGTACCAATCAGCATCGATTAATGCTGGTGCTTTACAAATTCTCCTTTCTATAACCAATTGGTCGTAGATTTTTGGCTTATTCACTTTGTATATAAGGGATGAACTCCCAATTAAGATTTTTTTACTATATCCTACTTCCGTTAAAGTATCTTCAAGAAGTTCAATATTTTCAATCTTTATCTTTCCATTTGAATCTTTATCCTCATATAGGTAGTTATTTAAATCGCTGACGATACCGTTTTCCGGAATATGTTGGGTAATTATTTTTTTTTCTATCATTATTTTTTGTTGTAATTGTTTTTATTTTGATAGAAAAATAGTCCTCTTAACTTTTAAATGCTTGGTTTTAAGTTTTAAATGGTAAGGTTTTGTGGTTTTAAAACTTTATCTATATAATTAAACAATGTGATCAATAATATAACTATCGGGATATGCTAATTGATGGACTGAATTAACAAGAGTTTTATTATATCCTTCCCCGTGCTGTCGTCTCTTAAAAAAGTATGGTATCTTAATTTAAAACTTCTTTTTTTCTTTTTATTAAATATCATCTTCATTAATCAAGGTAGCACCTTCAATATGTTCTTCATCAAAGTTTAAGGCTTCCTTTTGTTGTTCTTTTCCCCCTTTTTCTCTTAATTCCAGCATTTCGTTATTTGAATCTACGATAAATTGCAGTATTTGGTTTATAAAATCATCATAAGACTCCCCAGAATAGGTATTTATTAAATCGTTCCAAAGAGAAATGTAGAATTTGTAACATTTCTTTAAAAAGAGATTTGTTAATTCTTGATCTTCATGTTCTTGATTAATTAATGTTTGTTTTGGATAAATAAATTTGAGAAATAAAATATCTAATTCTATAATTTTTTCCTGCCATTTCTTTCTAATTCTCTGCTGATGAGCATCTAGATTATCTTCTCTAAAATTAACATTTAGAAGGGGTTGCTAAAGGAGCATTAATAGGTGCGGGTATCTCTGGTGTGGCTGGAATAGTTGATTTAGTAATTGAACATAATGAATTTGAGATTCAATGTGATGCAAGATGGGATAGCAATTCAAATCTAATCCATAAAAGCTTCAACAAGATTAAAGAGCAATTTATTCCGCCTAAAAAAATAGGTCTAGCGTTTGAAAATCTTGAGAGATTATTAGGTAATTTACGTTTTGAATGTAACAATTTACGACCAGATTGGATATTTGAGAGTTCTGACATAGATTATTCAAATTACATGGTTACTATAGCAAGAATAATGAGTTTTGCATGCCAAATAGTGGTGAGGTAATTTTTTTGACTGAAGAAATTGAAACTATAATAGATAAGTTAAAAACTGGACAGATTCAAATCATTGAAAGATTTGATCCTGAACTTGACTTTGGGAGATTAATTCCTTCTTGGGAGCTAAAATTAAGAATTACCAAAGGTAAAGCGCGTATATATACAGAAAAATATTTTTATCCCATAATAAATGCCTTAATAGATTTAGGAATTGTAAATAAACTTGATGGAACTACTAATTATATGCTAACTAAATTGGGAGAAGAAATCAGAAAAAAAATCACACCAAGAACTGAAGAATCTATCCCGATCAGTTCAAGAGAAAGAATGAGTTTTATCCAAGAGGAGATAAGCAAGAGAAAATTGTTTTCTAAGAATGAATATGCTATGAAGACTTGGACAGAAAGGTATTTTTTAGTAACTCAGAAATTTTATCCCCTGCTAAAAGATGAGGGTGAGATTTCTAAAAAGAGATTTGTAACTGCTCTTGGTCTTACTACTTGGAACTCGTTTTATCAACCAAAGTTAATAAGTATTAAGGATTTCCTAAATATGTTCCATTTTTCTGAAATAATTGAAAAAAGCCATATCTATGTTATTTGCCAATATTTTCAATGGAAATATCATCCCTTAGATAAAGATTTATGGTTTGTGAGTAAAAATCTTAGTTTTTGGAGGGAGAGATATAATGATTTAATCAGATATAACCTTAATCAATCTCCGAAAAAAGCTTTAGTTAATAATTCAATGGATTTAGATGATCTCACGCAACAGACAAAGAAATTTTTGAGAAATAGAGATAAGATTGTTAATAAATCGATTTCTGATTTAGCAAATGAAATACTCTTTCAGAAAGGTCATTATTGGAACAAAAAATATAAAATTGATTTTAATTGGATAAAAAAAAGGTTAAATTTGATTTTGTTTTAGACGAGAAAATAAGAATTGGGAGATAGTCTAGTTTTTTGTTTCCCTGACCATTCTTCCTTGTATGGGGTTTAATACCGTATCGACAGGGGTAAAGTGATCTCATTTAAAACTAAGGGATATATTACAGTTTTAACACGGGAATATTTAAAGGTTCTAGGTATTACTATACCAGTATTAAGTTTATGCTTTATTCCCCCTAATTCTACTTATAAAAGTCCGTAATGCTCGTTTATCTTGACTATTAAGTCTATTTTTTAAGATAATATCGTCATAATTGAGTTTTTCTAAAATCATTAACAATTCAAATAAGAGTTCCTCCATTGAATCAAAATCTTCATTAATTTCAATAATTTTATCAAAGAAAATATTAATGGTCTTGTACAGAAGTAATAATTGGTCGAGTTCGGATTCAATATTTTAGGAATTATCGAACGTATGGTGTCTAAACATTTTCATAATTTACCCGATAATAATCACCCCTTGTTTTTTAATAAATTGTCTAAGAATATTTACAATATAATTAGGAATAATTACAGAATAATCCAGAAGATTACCGAAAATTTTGAATTTGAGTATGTAGAATCCGTACTCGATAAAATAAATCAAACAGTAGTAGAAAATAAGGAATCCAAGAAACAACTCAATCCATTAATAGAGGCGTAAAGGATAATGGATGAAATTAATTTAAATGATATCAGGGCTTTCATTAAGGATGTAAAAGAAGCTTTTTATACCGAAGAAGATATGGATGATCTTATGAGATATTCCTTGCTAAAAGGCGTTGTAAGTTTAAGAATAAAAGAAATGAAATTGATAAAAGAGATATAATAAAAAATTATGCTAATCCTTAAATCGCCTGAGCGTTGGCTACCCTGGATTTTTGTTTTTTTGGATTTCACCAACCTACTCTTTTTTACATGTATTTTGCCAACGCTCAATTTTTACAATTTATTATGAGGTAATTAAAATATGAATATAAAAAAAATTGTAGCCAAAATAATGAGAAGATTAAAACGACAGAAGTTCCTAAAACGTTTAAGTCCAATCCAGCAAAACACGTTAGAGGAAGATTTATATGAATTATTGGAAGAATGGAATAAAGTAACGAAGGAGGAATAATGGAAATAATAAGGAATTTTTATCAGAAAAAGAGCATTTACAATTGTCGTTGTTGTCTATATTGTAATTATATTCTATATGATAGTTCCATAACAGAAATAGCAAAAGAATCCAATTGTTCGCGTAAAACAATTTACAATAGATTAGAGCAATATGGTATTTCAAAAATATCAAGGCGTCAATTTAAGGAAAAGATTAATTCAAAATTAGAATCAAATAACAAAATTTTTGGATGGTGATCGATAAAAATTTATACTTGATTGTCCATTTTATTTTTGGATTATTCTAATTCATTTCGAATAAGAAAAGCAAACAAAAATAAATTAAATAAAAAGAGGAATAAAAAATTAAACCATATAAGGAAATAAAACCATTTAAAGTAAGAAGAAAACCTAAATTTAAACATCCAGATGGTACTATTATTTATGGAACAATACTGGATGAGGTTGAAGTAGAACATAGAAGTCATAAAGGTAAGATTTATAAATATTTAGTTCAAGAAATTGAATATGATGATGTTCTGGGCGATATAACTAAAGAATTCAGAATTTGTTATTATTTAACTGATTTAAGAAAGGAAAAACCAAAATGGGTTTTTGGACAATATGCTTTAACTATTACTAAAGCAGAATTTAAAGAATTACTTAAGAAAATGAAAGAAAAAGGGTGGATATAAAATAATATAGTTTTTTTATTGGAAGTGTGCCTCGTTTCGAGGGCATCAATAAAATTTAATAAAAAAGGAAGTGAAAAAAAGATGCAAATAAAACAAAAATATATTTTATATCTTTTGATTCTGGGTATATTTTTATTACCTATACATATACAGACAGATTTTTTTATTGAAAGAATTCAAATTGACGAAGAGTATACAAAAAGCTATAATCCTATTACTTCTGCTATTGAAGAATGGTTTAGTACATGGGGTTATGTTGGTGAAGCACATGGTATTGCTATAGACTCCTTAGGCAATATTTTTCTTGTAGGTTCTACATATGTTGGTCCTGCTGGGATCAATGTTGGCTTGGTTAAATTTGATAAAAATGGAAATGTGCAATGGTATCAAACATGGGGAGGCAATCAAAATGATTTTGGTATGGGAGTTGCGATAGATTCTAATGATAATATATATGTTACAGGATGGACAGAAAGTAGTGAATTTGTAATTGGAATTAGTGTTGCTGTAACAATAAAATATGATAATAATGGAAATCAGATATGGTATAAAATATGGGGGGTAGTGGACGGGATGAAAGTAGGGGAATAACAATTGATTCTAATAATGATGTTATTCTTGTTGGAGGCACAACCAGTTTTATTGGACCAGGGTTTTTAGTAAAATATAGTAGCTCTGGTTATGAGAAATGGAATAAAACAGGTGTTAAATGTGATGGGTTCGCTGGTAATTATCATCGTTCCAATGGATTGGTAATTGATTCATTAGATAATATATATATTGCTTCTGGTGATCAATATATTTTAAAATATAGTAGTTCTGGTTTAAAAATATGGGAAAAATCTTGGGGTAGTGATATTTCTTATTATGATATTGATTTAGATTCTTCCAACAATTTATATGTTAGTGGTGCCTATGATTCTTCTGGACCTGCTGGGTTGAGAGATATTATTTTTGTTAAATTCAATAATCAGGGCGACTATCAATGGCATAGAGCATGGGGCGGTGGACAAGATGATTATAATTGGGGAGGTATTAAAATAGACGATTCTGATTATATATACCTTACTGGATGCACATGGAGTTATGGTGCTGGAAGTGTGGATCTTGTTATAATTAAATATGATAATAATGGAAATCAAATTTGGAATAAGACATGGGGAAATGAATGGTATAATGTTGGATATGATATTTTTATTGACTCATCTTTTAATATCTTCATTGTCGGTGGATCATCCAATAGTTTTCTTTTAATAAAATATTATCAAACTAAACCCAAATCTTTTGCCTTGGATTCTACTGCTGATAACCCCGATAAAGATGGTTCTTTTGAGCTTAATTGGGAACAATCCGATGAAGCTGTTAACTATTCAATTTATCAACATAATCATCCTATAACTGATATAAACCAGAGTATTTTATTCCAAGAAGGTATTACAGAGTTAAGTCTTTCTGTTTCTGGATTAATAGATGGAATTTATTATTATATCTTGGTGGCATTTAATAAATATGGAAATATTAGTTCAAATTCTATATTTATTAATGTTGATCGTATGCCCGATTCTCCCTATAACTCCAATCCTCCTGATGGAAGTAATGAAATTGATTTAAATATTATTCTAAATGTAGATGTATCTCATCCAAGTGAAGTTCTTATGGATGTATCCTTTTATGATGCTTCTAATGATAATTTAATAGGTATTGATATAGGGGTTTTTAGTGAAGAAACAGCATCTATCTCTTGGTTTGGTCTTTCTGAGGGTACTACATATCAATGGTATGTGATTGTTAGTGATGGTATGGATATTGTAATATCATCTATATGGACATTTACTACATTAGATATTCCAAGCTGGGTTCAAGTACCCATAGACCAAGTTATCGAATACGGAGAACCCTTTAATTATAATATTAATGCTACTGATATTTCTGGTATTGACCATTACTGGATAAATGATACAACTAATTTTCAAATCAATGGAAACGGTATAATTACTAATATTACAATATTGGATGTTAGTATTTATTGGTTAGAAGTAAGAGCTTACGATCCCTATGACCATTATTGCTTAGCTACTTTCAAAATCGTTGTCCAAGATACAGATATACCAGAACCCAAACCAGATTTACCAAGCTTGTTTATGCTTAATTCTAATGTAAATACTACTAATACTGGAATATTTTTATTGTATTGGACAATCTCAGAATATGCAAATAATTATTCTCTTTATCAGAATAATATTTTATTAGATAGTGGATTAATAGAACTTTACTATTCAATGGAGATTTATTCAAATGGTAGTTATAATTTTAAAGTAATAGCTTTTAATGATATTGGGAATACCACTTCAAATGAAATAACTGTTAATGTAGAAATATCACCAACACCAATAGATCCAGAGCCAGAGCCAGAACCAGAGCCAAAGTCTAAAATCATTGGTATAAATCCAATAATCAGTGTCATATTTGTAATGAGTGGAATTATAGGATTATTAGTCTATATGAAACGTAAAACTAATTAAATTTTTTTTTATTGTAAGTGTTTCGATTTCCTAAAACACCAATTTGAAATGAATTTAAATTAAAAAGGTGATGAAATAATGGAAGTAGTAATTTCAGTAATTATTATTATTTTTGTTGTAGTGATTGTTATTATAGTATCAATGATATATATGTTTTTAAGAAATAAATTCCAATCAATAGATATAATTAGGGATTCAGCAAGTAAATTAGATGGAACGGTTTCAACAATTCAAACCTTAAGTAGTAACCTTTTTACACAAGTAGCTGGTTTGACAAAACTTCAAACAGAGTTAAAATTAAATTTTCAGAGTTTCTATGATATGCTTATAATGAAACCTTCTGTAAAAGGAAGAGTTGGAGAGGGAATTGTCAAATTTATTTTGAGTAGTTTTCCAGAAAAATTATGGAAAGAACAACATAATATTTCTGGCTCTGGTATAGTAGATTTCGCAATTTTTATGCCACCAGATAATCGGATTCTCCCAATGGATGCTAAATTTTCATTACCAGAAGGAATAATAGAAAGGGAGTTAGAAGAAGGGGAAATAGTATTTTTGAGTAAGGAACAGAGAAAATTAGCCAATTCACAAGTAATTAAGAGAATGAAAGAGGTTGTTAAGTATATTAATCCATTAGAGGGAACAATGAATTTTGCGTTAATATTTATCCCAGATTCTGTGTACTTGGCTTTAACAAATGAAACATTGAGTGAACTACAATCTAATCGAGTGATTCCCGTAAATACAAGTGGTTTAATAAGCACGTTATTTTTAATTGAACGCCAATATGTTTCAATAAAAATAAGTAAAGCTGTGGACAGATTAGAGGATATAAAATCCACAATGGAAAATCAATTTGCTAAAATCTCTAATATATTGAAAAAGGCAGAAACACAAGTAGAGAATTCAAATAAGAATATTACAAATGCCATTCAGCAACTTAAAAAAGCAGAAAATAAAATTCTTGAAAGTTTTGGATTATTAGAAGAATAAGAATGATTTAAAATAAATTAAGAAAGAGATGAAAAAATATGGATATTGATGAGGTTTTCGATGAGGAGTTTATTGATAAATGGTCTAATATTGATGTGGATGAGTATGAGTATAATAATATCATTAAATCAGTTAAGAATGACATTGAAACAGAGAATACTATTACTGAATCTACATTTGACAGAATTATAAATTGGAAATCAGCATGTTCTAAAGGCAACATACATAAACAAAAATATGAAGAAATTTCAAAAACATTTACAGAAATCTTATCCATAGAAAATAAATTAGAGAAATTAAAGGGAATATACGGAATCGGTATATCAATCGCGTCGTGTATATTACATTTTATTTATCCTGATGATTATCCTATTGTAGATTTTAGAACAATTGAAGCATTACAATTATTAGGATATATTGATAAAGATGTTAAAGTGTCAGCCATTAGAGATACTATAAAAGGGTATTATTCTTATCGTTCAATAATTGTGGAAATATCTAAAAAAGTGAAAATAAAATTGAGAGAAATTGATAAAGCACTATTTAAATTCCATAAAATTAAATCATTAGAAGAATTAAAATGAAAAGGAGGTGATAAAAAGAGTGAGTGAACTTGATAATGTAAAGGTAGGAGATACATTTGGAACAGGAGAAAATATAATAAAAATTAACCAAACACTATTGGATGAACTTAAACAATTTGAAGCAGAGACTGGCAAAAAATCCATATATGAAGGCGAGATAACACATGATGTTGTACTTTGGATTGCTGATAAAAGAAACAAAGATTTAACTAAACTGGAAAAAGAGAATGCTGAATTAAAAAAAGAGCTTGATGAAGTAAAAGAAAAATTAGCACAGATTAAATTGATATTGGAATAATTAATTTTTTTTCTTTCAGCATTTAAAAATCCTGAAAATCCAGTAAATGAAACAAATGTTCTTAGTAAGTCTTATATAGTAAGAGCATTTAATTTATGTGTTTTTCATTTTAAAAGTATTTTGGATTTTGCGAAAATGCTTAAAAAAAGTATAAAAACAATTAGATACTAAATATTTTAGAAAAAAGACAAACTGATTAAAAAGTTCCCACGCAATTTATAAAAGATAAATTAAATGAAATTGTAGATAGGCGAAATTTAGTTGCTCATACATCAATTGCTTCACGTATTACAAAAAGAGATTTAATAGAATCTATTAAATTCATTATGATTATGGCGAAATTGTTAGATAGTTTTTATAAAAACCAAATTTATAAAATATATTCTAAAGCAAAAATACCATAAAATTATAGATAAGATATTATAGAATGAATAACAAATGATAGAAAAATGGACAAAGAAAAATGGGAAAATTTTAAAGATTTAAAGCCAATTGAACAAAGAAGTAAACCTACATTTAAATATCCTGATGGTGAGATTCTTAATGGAATAATTATAGATGAAATTAGAGTAGATAGCCAGATCATAGATGAGAATACAACAGGCAAAACCTATTGTAATTTAGTTCAGAAAATTAAATTGGAAGATGAGAGATTTATTTTCAGATTTTGCTATTATTACATAAATTTTGATAATGAAACGCCAAGGTGGATATTTGGTCAATATGCTTTAGCATTGCTGGAAAAAAAATATAAAGAATTAATTAATAAAATGAAAGAGAAAGGTTGGATTTAATAAAAAAAGGAGAGATGAAAAAATAACAAAACAGAAAGAAAATTTAGGATTGGCTGGTGAATATTTTATAACTTCTGAGTTATTATTAAGAGATATTTATGCTCAACCTACTTTTGGAAATAGGAAAAAAATGGATATCTTGATAGTTGACTACGAAGGTAGTAATACAAAAATTATCGAAGTAAAGTCTTCTCAAACAGACCAAAGATTTCCAATGATTAAAGGAATTCCATTACAGAATAATCGTGTTATTATTTTTCTGGATTATGAGGATAAACTACCTAAAGAAAAACCCGATGTTTATATCCTTAAAGCTGTAGATTGGTTCGAATTAATGGAAAAATTGATAGCAAATGAGGTTGATAGGTGGAGAATAAAAAAACCACGCCCTAAGAGAAACCATAAGCCAAGAGGACCCGATGATAGAAGAATATGGGTGCTTAATCATCCAAATTGTGTTCTTCGTGAAATTAAAGAAAATAATGAAATAAAGTATATTGTTGAGGATCGAGCAAGTAAGGAATCTAAAGAAATCGCAATTATTAAGGAATTAGAAGGTAAAGTAAACTGGAAAAACCCGAAAGGAGTATTAGGAATTGATGTACCAATAGGATCATTAAAACAATACCAAGTAGAATATGATGAAGAATGGAAACGTCTTAGAAATTAGGTATTAGTACAAAAATCTAATTTTTTTCTTTCAACAAATTGCTTTATATCATTTTGTGTTTAAACATCTCCTCTATTATTTTAAAAGTAAACCTATTTTCAAATTCATTAAAGTCTTCTTTTAAAGTCATTTTATTAATCATTATTGAATAAAATCTTTTTAATAAAGCTTCAGGTTTTATAAAGCTTCAGGATTAGAGATTGGCGCAGTCTCAGTTAAATGGCTTCGCAGAACGCCAGACGGAGCGATAATAAAAGAAGTTATACGACACGAAGGTTATCCTAGGGAAAAAATATCAGAGATTTTTGAGCGCTATAATAGCAATGGAAATTCAAACTTTGTCATGACAGGTAGCGTTGCCAAGAATTTTTTCGATTTTCCCTATTATTCTGAAGCCGAATGTT
This sequence comes from Promethearchaeota archaeon, assembly GCA_030615145.1. Lineage (GTDB taxonomy): Archaea > Asgardarchaeota > Lokiarchaeia > Sigyniarchaeales > SOKP01 > SOKP01. Next base: position 10,893 of record JAUWZT010000081.1, read on the forward strand.
TTGAAAAGGCGTTATCGTATTATAGCATAAAACCAGATTTACTTTTATCGCTAGGAGGAGAGACATTTAGCATCTATCCCATGAAAAACGGTGTCGTTAAAAATATAATATCCACTTCTAAATGTGCTGCTGGAACAGGAGAATTTATTGTCCAGCAACTTGAAAGAATGGGACTATCCATAAAGCAAGGAATTAAAGAAAGCTCAAAGGGTCAAATAGTTCAGTTAGCAACTCGATGTTCGGTTCATTGTAAATCTGACGCAACCCATAAGCTTAACAAAGGGGAATGTAAACCGGAAGACATCGCAAAAACGTTAATACACGATTTAGCAAGGAAAGTGAGCGAAATGATTGAAAGCGCCCAATGGCCAACAGATTTAGTAGTATTAACTGGTGGTGTTGCGCTAAATAAATATTTCATTGAAGCCATGCAAAAATTTCTTCCAAGCTCTGAGTTTAAAGTCTTGCCCGAAAGTCCTCTTCTTGAGGTTTTTGGAGCGGCGTTATACGCGTCTGAAATTCGAGATGACATCCAACAGCATAATGAATGGACCGTTCGATCCGAGAGTAAATTTGAAACTTCTAAACCTCTCAATGAAATCAAGAGTTTGCTAAATTATCGCGTAGAAGCGAATTCTAAAACGAAAATAATTAATAACGCTTCTTATACTCTAGGTATAGACGCAGGATCCACTACCACAAAGGCAGTTCTCTTCAATATCAAAGATAATTCTATCGGGGCGAGTGCTTATTTAAGAACTTTAGGAAATCCAATTCTATCGGTAAAGAAATGTCTAGCAAACCTTATTGAACAAGTAGGAAAAGTTTCAATAAATATCGTTCAATGCGGCGTTACGGGTTCAGCAAGAGAGATGGTATCTGTATACTTGAACAATTGTCGGAGTTTTAACGAAATATTAGCGCATGCCAGGGCTGCTACGGAAGAATTGCCAGATGTCGACACCGTGTTTGAAATAGGCGGACAAGATTCAAAGTTCATATCTTTCTTAAAAGGCGTTCCAATTGATTACGCTATGAACGAAGGGTGTTCTGCTGGGACGGGTAGTTTTTTGGAAGAATCCGCTTCGGTAGATATGGGTATTCCAGTGGAAAATATAAGCGACATTGCGTTAAAAAGTTCTCACCCAATAGCGTTCGGAGAAAGGTGTGCCGCTTTTATCAATACCGATTTAAGAAACGCCCTCCAACAAGGCGCAGAGCAAGTAGATGTTGTTGCGGGTCTGGTGTATTCGATTGCTGACAATTACAATTCGCGTATTATTGGATCCCGCCAAATAGGTGAAAACATTTTGTTTCTGGGGGGAGTGGCTTTGAATAAAGCTGTAGCTTTAGCTATTGCGGATCGCACTCAGCGCAAAGTTATTGTACCGTCTCACCCCGAGCTTATGGGAGGTATAGGTTCTGCTCTTATGACGCGCGATCTTTTAAAAAATAAGGACATAACTGAACGGAAATTTGTTCTGAATAATCTTTTAGAAGGAGATATGGAGGTAAAAAGTAAGTTTAGATGTCATGCTTGTGAAAATAATTGCGAGATTCAAAACATATCAATAAGAGGGAAATCGTATCCATTTGGAGGATTGTGTTCCAAATACAAGTTATTACGCCAAAAAGGTGTGAAGACGAAAAAGGGTAAAAACATCGTAGAGATGAGAAACGATTTGATTTACAACGAGTTCGGTCCGATTGTTCTTAAAAATCCACTTGGTACTATAGGATTACCGATGGCTTTAACAACTCATTCACTCTTTCCATTATACACCAAGTTTATTAATGAACTAGGTTATAATGTCACCCTATCAAAATCAGCAAAATCAAACACTGCAAAAACCCTGTCTCCGATCTGTTACCCTTGCGAATTGGTGCATGGAGCTGTAATGGACCTCATATACCAAAATGTAGATTTTATCTTCTTACCGAGAGTTCTTGAAATGGAAATACCTACTGGATACATTCATGGATACACCTGTACTTCCACAGCCATCATCTCAGACATTGTTCGCGCAGCTTTTGAGAAAGAGAGCGATAGGATTTTATCGCCTCACCTCAGCACTTCAAAAGATTATATTCCTACGACATTGAAAGAATTTGGAAGAATAGCCGTTAAACTCGGACTGGAAAAGAAAAAAGGAGTAGAAGCGGGAAAAAAAGCTTTTTCTCATTATTCAAATTTTATTAACAAGTACCGTAGTTTAGGGGCAAGATTATTGCAAAAATTAATAGAAGAACCGTGCGTAATAATCGCCGGAAGACCGTATGTAATTTACCCCTCAGAAGTTAATATTGCGCTCCCTCAGAAGATTACGAGTAGAGGCTATCACGTTATTCCAGCAGATATGTTACCTCCATTAGAAGCTAATCACGAAAGAAACGTGTGGCATTATACCCAACAAATAAGTAACGCCGTGAATTACGCAAAAAAATATCCAAACGCCTATATTTGTATGGTCTCGTGTTTTTCTTGTGGTATTGTAAATACTGTG
>JAUWZT010000149.1 GCA_030615145.1 Promethearchaeota archaeon
ACCATCAATTACTAGCTCGTTTGCGTTTAATACTGATTGGGCGTAGTAATTGACAGGGTAGGAAGATATAGGGTCGTTCCAGTTGAGTAGTTCAAATTTAGGTTCGAATTGCCCGTTAATAACTGTATTCTGAGAATTAAACTCTAAATCTGTCCATAAGAGGAGGTCTTCAAATATAGTATCAATGTCGTGAAGATTTTCGTTAAAACAATAAATTATTTCCCTATTCAGCGAATTGCTAGAAAAAGTAATGTCATTCATCGCTTCTCCCACTCCAGAATAATCTATAATTTCAGAATCGTTATAATTTTCAGCCCAACTGGCAGGATCTGAAAAATTGACTTTATTGAAAATTTGATTTTTTACTTCTAAAATTTCAATAAAACTATTTTCAACAGTAATAATAGGATAAAGAGAAGTCACTCCAGAAAGGGAAAACCCTATCTGTTTAATTCCATCAATAAAAAAATCCCATATATCTAATGAATTCTGCTTTTCATAAGAAATTTCAATAGTATGTATTCCTTCGTCTAATTGAGAAGTATCAATATAAATATCTTCCGAAGTTCCAATATTTATTGTAAAGGAATTTGCAGAATTTTGGTCTTTATAATAGGTTATTGACATTCGGTATTTGGAGTTTTGATCAACATTAACTTTTTCTGGATACGGTTCTTTTTTATCGTTTAAATAGATACCCCCAGAGCGCACCTCTAAACCATTATTCCCTCCTCTTTCCGTATTTGCATAACCCCTTGTATTCCACTGTGGATTATTCAAATTATCTTTATCTGTAAAAAGAAGACACTGAAATTGACGCATTATTAATTCGTTTAGGGTAATTGGAGAACCATATCCTTCTAAAGATACTCGAAATGTTATGATTCCATCTTGAACAAAATTATCTGTTAAAGTTCCAGTATTTAAGCGTAAATAATTATAATCATAAACGTGTTCTTCTATTAACGATCCGCTCTTACCATAAAACGAGAAAATATTATTATTCCCCTTTTTAAAAACACCTTCTGAGATAAGATTTGATGTAGGATTTAAGAAACTTGCTTTAGCAGGGTTGTTTGATAACTTATAGAATTTTTGATTAATAATTTCTGAATAAATCGATTCACCGTAATTATACGTCTTTATCCTATTATTACCATCATTTAAAGCGTAAAAATAATTGAAAATTCCAGGTGTGTCTGGTTCCTCATGTGTAAAATACTCGTAACCCCCTTCAGTTTTTAACGCAATTTGAATTTTTTTTGGTGAATCAGTGCCAATTGCTTTTTGAGCGAATGCTGTGGAAAGAAATATTGATTTTATGCTGTCAGAATCATCATTATGGTCGACTTTAAAGGAAATATCAAGAATAATGTTAGAAGAGGTTAGACTATATTGATTCCCTACGAGAAAATAATAGTCTTGTAAGGTTAAAGCAGTTTTTTTAGAAACTGTTCCCGTGCCTCCATAATATTGAGAATTGTGAATTATTCGATCTTCAATAATTTCAGGTTTATAGGCTAATGTATTAGGAATATTATATACATCTCCTATAGAAAGAATAGAAGAATAATCTTCAAGCCCCAAATCAGTTCTAAAATCGATAGACGAGGATAACATTAGATCCTCAACCCAAGCGGAATCAAAATAAGAATTTTCATTAATAGATTGGTAGGAATTAGGATCAACAAAATCCTGACCAGTTGCAAATTGTGAAAGCGTTGATGTTGATGATACCGTATTAAAATCGTTATAATTAATTGTTCCGTAGTTCGTACGTAGATTATTAAATTCCGTTAAATCTGAAAGTTGAGACATCAGCGTAAATTCTGAAGAGACCATCTTTCCGGGTCTTAAAATAAAAGGAAGTCCGCTCGCTACTGGAGTAGTTTGGAAATTCCAATCAAATCCTCTAGTACCGTAATTAAAGGTCCAAGAACCATCGTTAATGTTTTTTAATTGGAAATTTAAGTTATCTCCAACTAATTGAGAATTTGAAGCAGTAATAGGTTGATCGTAAGAACCTTCTTCTCTATTGCTTTTAGTAGAGAAGTATTCGGAGGATTCTGCTAATGTTGCTTCGTAATAATATCGCACTACATAATAAATGTCAGAGCTAGACAAAGAGTTAGAAATCCAATCATAAATCTCTAAATTACACATCAAACCTTTTTTATCTTGACTTAACGAATAAGCATTTGGACTTACTTTTTCGATATTATCAAACTCGTAAGTTCCAAGTGTATAGCACTTTCGAGTTTTAAAAATATTGATAATTGATTTCACGGGTGAATTAGAAAAGGGGATACAGATAATATTTTGATCATCATCTATACGATTAAGTAGCATTTGTTCTGTAAATGTATTAACATCATAGTAAAGCGGAATAACGTATTTTTCAATGATTTCTGTGATAACCGTCGTTTTATAGATGCCATTATTAGATGCAACTATTAACGACTCAAAATATGGTTCTTTAGAATTAATTATAGCTCGAATTTTAAAATCAATAGCTTCCCTAAAAAATAACTCCGAATTAGGTTCAAAACTCATTGCTGGATATTTCCAACCGTTTTCGCCGTTATCTTCAAGATAGTAGAAGAGAGCATCGTCTTCGTTGTATTCATCTTTAGACACTCCTATTACCAAAATTTCTCCTAGATTAATTTTAAAAGATGATATATCTGCGATAATACCTTTAATTTGTTCTTCAAAAATAGTAGTAGAATTATTGTAAAGATCGGTATTTAGCGTGTAAATTATGGAAATAGGTTTAGAAGTGCTCTGTGGGTAAATTGCTCCAATACATAATTGATCTTTTAATAACGATAGTGTTGTAATAGAATAGAAAGCGGGAAGTTGTGTTTCTGATTCTTGGATATATCTTAATTTGTGATCAAAAGAAAGTTTTACTATATAATTTACATCGTTGGACGAGTTGCTTATACACAAGTATAACTTTGCATCGTTTATGATTTGAGTTTCAAATAAAAACTCTTTGATTATTGGCCCTTCAATTGGCTGAGGATAAGAGATATCGTCGCTAACATTGATGGTCTGGTTATGCTCAAAGGAGTGAATAGTAGCGTTATAAAGATATAATCTTAGTTCGTTTGAAGCCCCTTTTTTATTAAATAAGATTAAGTCTATTCTATTGTCGTTGTTCAAATCCTGCGATCGAATTACAAAATCAGAGAGTGAAATACCTAATTCAATAGTTCTATTAATGAACCATTGATTCGTGAAATGATTATAATTATAAACATAGATTTTCCCACCTTCATCGATTAGAAAGGGAGAAATGATATTAGAGTTATCAAACCTTCCATAAGAACCGTAAAAATAAGTGTTTGGTCTTTCGTCATATGTTAAATTAACAGGTAAATATCCTCTCTGATGTGGCAAGAGAGAATAAAAGGTTTCATTTACATCGTACCATTCAACTGTAAAAGCACCATCATTTGTGGTTGAAGTCCCTAATGGAACCCAAACTTGTTCGTTAAATTTGTAATAACTAAGGTCAACAGTGATGTTACTCTTTAACACATCTAAATTCCAGTTATTTAGAAATCCGTTAAATTGGTGAGGATCAGTTGAATAGTTCCGATTTTGGTCGTAAAAAAAAGTATCTCCGAAGTTCAACATTTGATGAAGGGTATGATTCTTTTCTTTATACACATAAAGTTTAATATCTTTAATTTGTACATTATCGGCCCTATCGATAATTCGAGCGTAAATCCAATTATATCCTTCATTAAAGTCGTTTGGATTTAGTTCTAACGCATAATATGGAAAAATTTCGGAAGACTTATCTAACGCCATGCGTCCTATTAACTCTTCAGAGCGATTATAGATCTTAACTTCCTTTATGTTGTGTAGAAGCAGATGCTCGTGTTCAACATAAAAATGATTATCGTACGGATTATCTGTTATATATCCTGGCGTGAAATAGAGCGTTCTATGTTCTGGATTAGCCGTACCGAACATAACATTTCCAAAACTGCTTTTTTTACCCAAGATCCAGTATTCTCTCTTAGTTTCTCCGTTAGAATTTGGCATTATTTTTCCAAAAGAACCTGTCGCCTTTAAAGCGTCGAATTTACCTAAATATTTTAGAGTAGATATTGTACTTCCATTATTACATTCCAAAGTAAAAAAAAATTCGAGTGAATTTTTAGTAGATTGATTTGGATATTGAAACCCATATACATATTCATACCACTCGGGATCAGAAGTAATAAAATCAATGACGTTGAAATCATTTAATTCCCAAGTTTCTCCATTAAAGGAAAAAGATGATTCCCACCCTAAATCGCAAGTTACGCCTTTTAATAACAAATTAGTAGTGCTATTAAGAAAATTCCTATATCGTTCGTCAAATGTTATTTCTTGGGCAATAGAGTCAAATGTAAAAGGAATCGGAATTCCTTGTGCGGTAATTATTTCTTCAATATGAATTATATTTAAGTCTTTAAGTGGAATCTCTTGACCGTTCCAATAAATAATATTTTCGTAACAAAGCGTTCCGTTAAGTGTATATCCATCGTAAAACGAATAGGTAAGTCTATTGGATTCTAAATAAGAATTCTGTTGTGTTTCAAGATTTTTAGAGTAGCCCGTGATGATTAAATTATTTTCTAGAATTTTGTTTATCTGAATTTTTACGCTATTTACTTCTTCGTTATTTTTTAAAGATAAACTTAAATTAGTACGATCGTTAAAAAATACCGTTTGTTCAAATAGATGTCCATTAATTGTCATGTTATTAATGTATGGGGGGCAATTTTCAATATAAAATGGGTTATCATCTATAAAGGGATAGTTAAGATCTCTATTATCAAATATTTGATTAGAATCATCTAAAACTATGCCATTTTCTATAAATTCTAGTTTAAAATCATCTACTACGACCCCCCATTGATTTTTAAACAATTTATTATCGGTGGTATAAAAAGAATTCAAAAACTCTGTTATTAACTTAGCATAAATATAATCAGTTGAAGTTATAATCTCATCGAGATATAAATAAATAGTTAAAGGGGCTTTCAAAATATAATATATCTCTCCCTTATTATTGGAAAAGGAGAGAAAGTCATCAATATCGAACGAATTCATAGCAATTGTCGCGATATTGTTAGGACTACCTATTTTTTCGTTAAACTGGTTAAAAATTTCTAAATTTATCTTAACTGATTCTGACTTAAGATAATTTGTTATGGTTGTGTCATCGGTTCCATTTTGAAAGGTAAAAAAGGGATGAATCTTTAAAATAGTTCTTAGGGTATAATTTCCAGTCTGCTCAGAGTATAAATTTGGTGTTATCAATCCTGACCTTCCAATAGAGTTTGGCCCATCAATCAAAGAATCTCCGTTAAAATGACGGTATCCAATGCAATCAAAAGTGGAATTTAGATAACTGATTGATCTTGGGTTTGGTTCTTGAGACAAGTTTGCTGGCAAAAAATATTGAAAGTTATCACGCGATTCGTTAAAATAATAACCCTGGCTAAACGAGGAAAAGGCAACAAAGTCCTCCCTTTGATCAAGTTTAATACCAAAATCAGACAAGACGTTTAAATCGGTGGTTATAGTTCTTTTTTCGAAGAAAATAAAAGGATCCTTGGCTTTATCTAACGAATAATCTTGAATTTGACAACCTGAACTGTTTTCCCATTGGAATTCAAACAGAATGTTATTAAACCAAAGGTTTAGCCCTGTAGTAGAATTAGTATAAATTGGATTTAAAGTCTGGAGTTTAAACTTGAAAATAATAAAGATGTCTTCATAACTCTGATTAGATAATTCGTATACTTCTGAAAAAAGATCCTTCTTCTTTTGATTAGATAATTGAAAAAGTTGATTGTTGGTTAATGCGTTAATCTTAAAAGAATTATCGTCTATCTCAAATAGTAATTCTTCCGAAAATGCGCTCCATTTATTATTCAAATAGATATCCTTAAGTTCGTAATCTTTTTTCCAATCGTTAAAAATTAATTCATCTGAGAGTACTAAATCAAAATTTTTGTTGGACTCCACCATTATCATCGTTTCACAAGTCAAAGAGCCTAAAATTGGGGAACCTTCGGGTCTTGATTGATCGTCAGAATAATAAAAAGCATCAAGATCAACATCTAAATCAAGAAGATTAAGGTCGGAAGGCATTAAGGTACTATCTTGCAAATAGTCTAAGTCTTTTAGGTTCATTCGATAATTAATTAAAAATTCACTTGAAGAAACTCGATTTTCAGGTTCTAGTAGTGAAAAAATTCCAAATCCATTTGGATTAATAATCTCAGAGAAGTTGTTCAACGAAACAATTTCACTTCCAACCCTAATTGGATGAGAGTTATCCCAGTAGTAAACTTCAGAATTACGCTCAATAGGTGCCGCAAATTCATTTAACCCATTGTAAAAATCAAACCCTCTAAAATAAGTTAGGGGATGCGAAGCTTCCAGTTTAACGTAATCAAACCTTAAGGAGATTTTTTCGCTACATCCCGCCTTGTAAATAAAGTTAGCCTTAATCTTTATCTTAAATTGTTGTCCTCCTTCAGTAAAATACTTAGAGAGGTTTAAGACAGTTATCTGCCATTTTCCCCCTTGATTGTTATAATATCCTTGGTAATCAATTTGCTCGTGAACAATTTCACCATCTCGAAACATCTGGGATGTAAGATTTACCCATATATCGTCGTTTAAAGAATTGAAGCTAAATAATTGATATTTGTATTCTAAATATGCGTTGTATGCTTGTGTCCCTAAATAGGTAATTAATGGGCTTTCAATGGTTACCTGTGAACTTTTTAAGATATCGTAATATAGGAATTCTGGTGCTTCGCTAAAGAACTTGAATCCTGGCGATTTTATCCATTGAGGTTCGAACGCAGAGCATTCGTGTAGGTAGAACAAATGGTCTCTTGTCTTAAACTCGTTTTTATAATAATCTTGGACGGTTCCGTTGTAAGTTTCTCTATAAATAGGATCATCGTGAATAGTATTGACAAACTTATTTGTAGTTATTTCGCAGTCTTCTATGTGAGTATTTGTATCATAAAATAAGCTCTGATCTCCATCGAAAACGATTTTACCCCTACTATAGGGACCATAGTGGATATAAGTAGTGTTTTGATACGAAATTATACCGTCATCTTTAATCACTTGATCAGTCAACTTAGTAAATTGATATTCTGCTTTTTCTCTATCCACTAGATATAGTTTTACATGACCTGCTACTGGTTTCATCAAAGAATCTTTAACATTGGCTTCAAAACTATTTGTATAAGTTAAATTTTCTGAATTAAAAACAGAATAAATACTTCCTCGTCTATTTGACAGTCGAGGGTCTTCTGAATATTGAGGATAAAAATTAACTTTATCCTTGTGAATATTAAGGGTAAACTCAAGAGAAGTTGAATGTTTCTCCATAGAAATTCCTTCTTGTAGAATGTAAAAAATTTTAAATAAGTAATTACCCGGGAGAATAGGAGTCCTAACAGAGCTAAGATCTACTTTAAAATACACTTCCTTTTCTGAAAATGCACCAGTAAAGACTTGCGACCTGAAATCATGATCTCTTAAGTATAGCTTTGCTTTGGGCTTCAATTTATTAGGTACATCATAATCTAAAGGAGTTAGCTCTGCATGAAATGTAAGTTTATGGAATTGTTTTGCTGGCAGGTTAAACTTTAAAACTATTAACGAGTTAAATGTAATCGCTGTTAAGTCAACTGGATCGCTAATATAATCTAACTTTGTCACATCATAAGCATTACCTCTGCTTCTCAATTCTTGTGGGAGAAGAGCAAACGAGGGATTTGGGCAGATTCCTCTCTCTAAAGATAAGTAACTCCAACCTAATACCATTGGGAATAAAACTAAATGAAATAATATCAAGAGAGAACAGAGAATTTTCTTATTTTGACTAGAAATTTTTAAAGATTTTATGCTACTTTTTAAAGAAAAAGGTCTGTTTCCAGGCTTGTGCTCTTTGGGTACATTAGTCTTGTCTTTTTGTAATTTAAAATCTGGTGGTAATAACGGGATTGTAGTACTTCTAATACTCTTTTTTTTAGATAAGTCATAAGAGTTGTTTGTTTTTTTTTCGCAAAAAAATAAGCTAGAAATGTTAATAACTGGTTCGACCTTTCGGGGTAATACAACCTTAGTTAAATTAGTGGAAGTGTTTCTCTCGTGGGGTGATGGGTCTGGAAAAGTAGGAGATTCTACTTTCAGAGTTGGAGTAAATATTTTTTTATAGCTTTTTCGAGGAAAACTCCAACTTGACCATACTTCATTACCATTAAAAACATAACTCCCATCCAGGTTGAAACTCCTGTCCTTTTTGTTGATCCTTAAAGTACAAAGATGGTGAGTTTTGAGCTTTACACCATTCTCATCACGGGGATGGTGCTTTAAATCGTACTCATGATAGGGTTTGCTTAAGTTTATGAATTTTTTTAAATCTTTTTCTTGTTTTTCGTTAAAAGCATGGTTAAATTTCTTTAAGTTGTAGAGTTGTAAAATACTATCAAAATCACGAACACTAAGTTTTAAATCGTATAATTTAATTTCTTCATCATTTGCCCAACTTTCTATTTTGCTTAGGTAACGCCTAAAATTCACATACTTGAGAGAATTAACGCTATTTGATTTAACACGGGTTAGTTCATAGCAAATATAGAGTTTCTTTAATTTTGATAAATAATAATCGTTTTTTTCGTAGAAAATAGTATCTAAACTAAAGCTTGCTTTATTCTTGCTATCTGGAACTCTCCCTCCTTCGCTTATTATAATTTTTTCCATCTATATAGTATTTTGACCTAATTATGCAATTGGGGTAACATATATTTTTATAAATAAGATGAATAGAATTTTCGAGGTATTTATATATTTAAATAAATTTTCGCAAAAATGCGAAATTTTTTCCTTTAAAAGGGTTTTAGGCAATTTTGCAATTTTGCAAAATTATTTTTCTTTATATATGCACGCATAAAGTGACTTATATGAAAATTAGATACAAAGTAAGAAAATGGAATTAGAAGAGTCTGATAAGTTTTTAATGGAATTTTTTGAATTATTTAAGGTCATTGAAACGATTATAGAAAACAAAAAGATTAGCATCCAGGAACTAAATAGACTAAAAGATCACGAAAATAACAAAAATAT
>JAUWZT010000097.1 GCA_030615145.1 Promethearchaeota archaeon
GTAACGTAAATCTGAAAATAAAAGAGAGAGATTTCATCGTTTTTAAAGGTCCGTCAGGAGCAGGTAAAACTACTTTATTAAATTTAATTGGAGGGTTAGATTCTCCTAATGAAGGCACGATTTTTTCAAGTGGGGTTAAAATTACCAATTTACAAGAAGAATCACTCTCTATATTTAGACTAATTAACACTGGATTCGTTTTTCAGAACTATAATCTTATTAGCACTTTAACTGCTGAAGAAAATGTGATGTTCCCAATGAGTTTAGCTGGAATGAGCCTAAAAGAGCAAAGAGAGAAAGCATTAAGTTTACTGAAAAAAGTAGGTTTAGGGGATAGAAGAGAGCACTTACCATTTCAACTTTCGGCTGGTGAACAACAGAGGGTAGCAATAGCAAGAGCGTTAGCAAACAATCCCCCAATTATTTTGGCAGATGAGCCTACAGCCAACCTCGATAAAAATACAAGTATGATTATACGAGATCTCTTTAAAGATATGAAAAAGGATGGTAAGACGATTATAATTGCAACTCACGACGATTTTTTAATAGAACTTGCCAATAGAATCATAAATTTTGAAGATGGTAAGATCACAAGTGAAGAGTAGTTAGGATTTAGGATTATGAATTAAATATTATTTAACATTGGTGAATTAACAATAAGTTTAGATTTTGCCTTAAAAGACTTCTTTAGAAAAAGGGAGGTCACTTTCCCTTACGTAGTAATAATTGCTTTAGTTATTGCGCTCACAATTTTCTTAACGTATTTTATGTCTTCAATGGGATTAAATAGATTTTTAACTTATAAGTATGAAAATGAATTCTATTTTAAAGGAGGAATTAGTATAGTCTTTACAGATTTTACTATTCTAGTACTGAGCCTAATAGTTACTTTGGCTTTTAATATTGTTATAATCGTCACAACCACTCTAATTATTAATAAAAAACGTGATATTGCCATTATGAAAGCCTTGGGAACGCTACCAAGGAAATTATATAACTTTTATTTAACCGAAGTATATGTAGTGTTTATCGTTGGTTTCTTGATGGGGTTAATAATCGGTTTTATTTCATACGGTATCTTCGCGTTTATTATGTCGCTTTTAGGAATTATATCCTCTTTTCAAATTGATTTAATTTATACCCCAATATTGTTTTTTTCTTGTTTAGGGGGAATTTTTCTTGTTCCCGGCGTAATTTTAAGGAAATTAGGAAATCAAAATACCGTAAAATTATTTTCAAAGGATATACCCTATAATTACGACGCTTCAAGAGGATTTACATTAGTTCCCAAATGGTTGTCCTCAATAGGATTTAACTTTAAAATTTCCGTTATTAACACACTCAGGAGAAAAGGGGAATTTAAGAGATATTTAATAATTTTTACCATAATTTCTTTAGTAATTTTTACTTTAGGATTAGGGAATATTATTTTGAGCAATTCCTCTCAAGAATGGATACGAAAGTCTCAAGGTGAAGATATCATTGCTATTGGTCATAGAGACATTATTCAAAACTACACTTTGATGTACAGTATGTTTTCTAATCCGGACATTATTATAAATGAGAATAGTATAGATTTTTTAAATCCAAACTACATGTTTAATCTTACTGATATTGAAGAACTAAGTAGTATTACTGAAGTTGAGAGCATAGATCAGCGTTTGATTAATTTTTTTAATTTAACTGAATTAGATGGATATCATTACCTAACAGATGGAGGTTATTTAGTAGCAGGTCAACAACGTTCAGGAATCTTCCCGATTGTTGGAGTTAATATTAGTGAAATAATACAAGATTTTGAAATTGAGGGAGAATATTTTGCTCAGGAAGATTCAGTAAACATGATAATTGGAGATGGATTAGGTTATAATTTTTTTGATTATCCATTATCACAGAGTTTGAGAGTTGAGGAATTAGGATTAGGTCACACATTTCACATTTCTGGGGTTGTCCTGGATAGTTTTTATAGCGGCTTTGCAGGATATGTAGATTTAGAGGTTATGCAAGAAGATTTGAATTTTAGTGGGCAAAATATTAATCTCCTTTTGTTAAAAATAAGACCAGGCGAATTCGATAGCGTTATAGACAACATTGAATTAATTATTAGTGGAAATCTTGGAGATAATTTCACATATATTAACTTAAATCAAACTTTCGACGAAAATTTACAATATTTAAATAATTTAACTCTATATCCCGCTTTTTTGATTATTGTCATGGCCATTATTTCGATTCTCTCTTTATATAACTATCAAAAAGGTAGTATTATGGAAAAAGCTAAAGATTTCCTAATAATGAAGGCTGTTGGCTCGAAAAATAAAAATATTAAGAAAATTCTTTTCTTGGAAGCTCTCTATGTAATTATACCATCACTTTTTTTGAGTTTGGGTATAGGAATGATTTTAAATTCGCTCGTTTTATTTCAAAGAGTTTCTTTACCAAATATAATAACGCCATTCATTATAATTGGTATACTTTTTGTCGCTTTCTTAACTTTTAATTATTTAAGTCTTTTTCCAATATGTAGAAAGATTAAAAAATTTACTATCAAAGACTTCGACATATATTAACTCTCATTTGCAGAAAGAAAAAGATTAAAAAAGTGGAATTTATAATTGTATTAATACAATTTTTTCTAAATAAATGGTAAGGTGCGAAGATGACGGAAGAAGATAACTTGCGCAAGAAGATAAACGAGTTACAGTCAGAATTAAGTAAAAAAGATAATGAAATTAATATTTACTTAGATAAAATTGAAGGCTTTGAAGAAGAAGTTCTAAGATACGAGGAAATGTTCGATGAAAATGCTCCGAAAAAAAAGATGAAAAAAGCGAAAGAAGAAAAATTACATATTGAAATAGATGTTAAGGATCGAGAAATACGAGAACTAAAGAATCGAATGGGTTTTTTAAGAAAAGAAAAAATGCAATTACAAAAAAAACACGATAACTTTATGAGAACAACTAATCCTTCTGTTATTAGCGTAGAAGAGCTAAGAGAAAAGGACAAACCGCCACTTAATATTTTGCTTCATGAATTACAAGATAAATTAAATAAACAAGAATCTTTAATTAGGCGTTATAAGAGTAAAGATCTTGGAAGCGACGAATATAACGAAAAAATAAAAGAAAAGGACGAAAAAATTGAATTATTAACTGATACAATTGCGGATTTAACTGAAAAGATCGAGAATAGCTCTTCTCAAATAAAAACTAACCATGTTGATAATGATATTACGAAAAATCTACTAGAAGATCTGCAAAAAAAACTTAATAAAACAAAAAGACAAAATGAAGAATTAAAAAAGGTTATAACTAAATACGAGAAAAAAGTTAAAGGCAAGAAAGGTAAAGCAGAACCAGAACCAATTGCTTTAAAAGAAGTTGTGGAAGAATTAAAAAGCGAATTAAGTAAATCAAAAGTAAAAGTAGCAACTCTTCAAGAACAAATTAAAGAAGGGCAAAATCAGAAAGCTCCTCCTGTTAGCATCCCTCAAGGAGATATTGAAGGCAAATTGAAAATTCAAAGAGAAATGGCAAGCTTTTTGCAAAAACAATTAGCTGAATCAAAAAACGCGTTACAGACGAAAGAAGAAGAAATTACTACGATTAAGAACGAAGCTATAAGAATAAAGCGAAAATACGAAGATTTGGATAACAAACTCAAACGAAAAGATCAAAAATCAAATGAAATTGAAGCAGAGTTAGATAGATTAAGATTTCAAATTCAAACTCAGCCAAAAACAACACAAACAATAAACCCAGGTATTAATTTAAGGTTTAAAGAACTCGAAAGTTTGGTTGACGATCTGAGCAAGCAAAATATTCAACAACGGCTTGAAATCTCTCAATTAAGAAAAAAATAAATAATGAATACTAAATGAACTTCGATGGAACTAATCATCTTAGGTTCTTCAGCAGCAATTCCTGTTCGCGAAAGGAACCTTCCTTCAACAGCTCTTAAATATAAAAATGAACTCCTATTATTTGATTGTGGAGAAGACATCCAAAGAAGACTAATTGAAGCGGGGTTAAAGTTTAATAAACCTTTAAAAATATTAATCTCGCATTTTCATGGAGATCATATCATTGGTCTTCCAGGGCTTTTATTTAGGTTTGGTTTAAATGAAAGAACGGCCCCCGTTACTATATTTGGACCTCGAAATCTGTTTCTTTATTTATTTGTCCATAGAAAAATTCTCGGACTAAAAGCAAATTATCCCATTAATATAGTAGAAATTGATAATGATAATAATAAGTTAATAGTGTTCGAGACCTTGGACTCCGAAATCCCTAGTGAAGAAAAATTCTTAGAAGATAATGTGATTTTTGAAAGCGATAAATACATTCTCAAATATACAGAAGTAGATCATTCAGTATTAACGTTTGCTTATTCTTTCGTTGAAAAGCCACGGTATGGAAAATTTAAACCCAAAAGAGCAATTGAACTAGGAATACCTGAGAGTAACCTGTGGAAAAAATTACAGGGAGGGGAAATTATAGAATATGAAGGAAAAACAATCGATCCTTTAAAAGAAGGGATAGTGGGTCCAAAGAGACCAGGTCGAAAAGTGACATACTCGGGTGACACAATCCCTTGCGAAAGCTTGATTAAATTAGGAAGAGATTCTGATATTTTAATTCACGAAGCAACTTTTTCGAAGGAGTTGTCTGATGTCGCATTTGAAAAGAAGCATTCCACTTCTGTTGACGCAGCTAACGATGCTAAAAAAATGAACGCTAAACAATTAATTTTAACCCATATTTCGTCGAGATATCAAGAGGATGCTAACCAATTGCTGCAAGATGCAAAACTGATATTCCCTAATACTATTTTAGCAAAGGACTTAATGAGAATCTCTTTACAGTAAGAACAGATAAATAAAATAAGTAACCAAAAAAAAATTTATTATCCTCCAGCTATGTGAGGAAGAATAACTATGTCTGAATTCTCATTTAAAACCGTATCCTCGTTAGCTTTCTTACCATCAACGAGGATCCCAAAGTATTTACCTTCAAGGTTTAACTCTTTAAGGAGGTCTTTAACTAACATCTTCCTCTTGGGAGTGTAAGTTTCAATAATACCGGTGGATAATAGATCAGCAATCTGTTTCAATTTAGAATCACATCTAATTTTAATTAATTGATTTTAACTATGATAAATAAAACCATTCAACTATTTATAATTAATTCAAGAAATCAAAAAGTATTAAGATTCAATACTATAGGCTTTTTACTTAATGGCTATATCTGGGTTCTGGGTTTGTGTCCGATAAAATAGATTTTATAATTGTAAAACCAAAAAATTTTCTATTTTTCAGAAAAACCATTATTTTTTAAATATCAAAAAATTTTATTGCATAAATCTAAGTATTATTTATAAATCTAAGTATTATTTATAGGGTTGATTTTAGATTCTTCAAGAGAATACCTTTAGCGATTACGGCGATTACCTCGAAAAAATAAGAGAGTCTTTAATGGAACTTGGAAATCTGAAAGACGAGAAGAAAAAAAACCACATAATCCAAAATGCAATTGAAGATTCTATTATAATTGCGAATGAAACCGCTGAATCTGGAGAATTTTTAGAAGCTGGTGAACTTCTTTTGTCAGTAGCGGAATTATTAGAAAGCATAGCTTTTTTTCAGTCAACCAAGTTGAATAAATTAATTATTAAATTCTGGGAAAAACAAATAAGTTCCTTTAAACTTCAAGGAAAATTGCATGAGGTTGCTGAAACTTTCTTAAGAATTGCTGAACTCTACGAAAAACTTAACGATTCTAAATTGTATAAAAAAAATCTCTTACATAGCATCAATTTTTTAAAGCAGGAAAGTAAAATATTAAAGGATTTCGGTGATATTAGGAAACTCGCTCAAAATTACGAAAACATTGCTGAGTTGTATTTAAAAACCCAGGATATTAAAAATGCAAAAAAGTTTTACTTAAATGTCATAAACATTTCAAAGGAATATCAATATTTTGATTTGCTCTCGTATTCCTATAAGCAGATAGCGTCGTGTTATCAAGAATTAGACGAGATAAAAAAATCAAATGACATTATTTACGATGGAATCGAGTTTTTTTCAGGTCTTTTTCAGACTTTTGAACAAAAAAATGATAATCTAGCAATTTCTCAAATTTCACAAGTATTAAAATCGCTCTATCAACTCATAAATGAAGAAGAACAATTCATTAGTTATTCAAAAAAAGAAGCTGGCTCTTATATTAATTTAGCAGAAAGGCTAAGGCTAGAGAAAAACGAGGGAAATTATCATAAAATAGCAATGTATTATCGTGGTGCAGCGTTGTGTTACCAAGAAATCAACAACAATTTAATTGAATCGGCTTCTTGTTTTGTTTTAGCTGGAAACTATTCTGAAAAGGCTAAGGATTACAACGAAGCTGCGACAAATTTCTTTAATGCTGCGGTGACTTTTAAAGAGTTAAACAATTTGGAGATGACCTATAAGCACTATGTAAAAGCAGGAGATAACTACTGGAAAACTGAGAATGTAAACGATTCAACGGAGAGTTATTTAAACGCTTACGATATAGCAGTTGAAGGAGACTTAGAATACAATAGGTTTGGCATTTTCAATCAAATTATTAGAGGCTTAAACATAATAGCTAAAGAAGGATTGAAAAATAAACAATTTTATACTGCAGCTACTCTGATTATGGAAAGTATAAAATTCTATCAACAACTAGATACCGCTAAGCCTTTTCTTCTTAACGAAATGGTGAAAAATGTTTATAGGTATTACTATAGAGCCGCTAATTTAAAAAAAATCGGCCATTCTCACATAGTCCAATCATACGTTCTGGCAGCCATTTCTTCGATTCTTAATGGGAAAAATAGCAGAGCGTTAGAAATCATCTCGGAAGTCGAATTAACGGGAAATACGGTAAATAAATACAAAGAATTAGTTAAATTGATTATAGAGTTGGCATCGGAGGGAAAAGAAGTGGAATTAAAAAATTTCCCATACGATCTCCAACGTATAGTTCAAGGTTCAGAAGACATAAAGTACCTTCTGAAATTATTTAAAGGATACAAATTCCCGTCCTAAATTGACGAATTTTTGTAAATTTCTGAAACAACATGAATAATTATATCAACTAATTATAATTTTTTTCCATAACTTATGAATGATATTAAAGATCATAAAAAAATTCTTTTAAGTTTTGATTTAGATAATACACTAATCGATAATAGAAAAGGGATCGTTAATTCGTTCAATTACGCCTTGAAAAGATACAATCTTCCAGCCCTCGAAAGAACCAGAATAGAAAAAATGATTGGTACGCCTTTAGACGAGATGTTTGAAGAAATTTCTGATATTAATCCAAAAAAATTATCAACAGTTTTCCGAGAATACTACGGAAAAAAAGGAATTTACCAAGCAACCATATTGCCTGGAGTTAGAGAAAAGTTAGACGAATTAAAACAAAAGTCTTTTACCCTGGGCGTGATAACTTCAAAGAAGCAAGAAATGGCGGTTAGAATTATAAAGTACTTAGGACTTTATAGCTATTTCATATATATCTTGGGAGAAAGCGAAAATATCAAGAGCAAATTAGACCCTAATCTGAAATTTTATTTATTGAATAAATATAAAGGCTTTTTTATCGTGATTATTGGCGACCATCTTAAAGATAAAGCTCTTGCCGAAAATCTACGCGCACCCTTCATTGGTGTTTTAACAGGACACCATTCAGCCGCAGAATTACAACAAAATAGCACTATAAAAACTCAGATTTTAAGTAGCGTTAAGGAGATAAAGCCTAATATGATTTATTCCTTAATATAAAATAACAAAAGATTAAGTATAATAAAAAAAGTTTAAAAAGAATTAAACTATTCTTTCAATTCTTCGTATTGCTTCATGAATTCTTCAGGTTTCCATTGTTCCTTTATGTATTTGCCAATTCCAGAACTATCTCTTGGTCCAACCACAACAAATGCATCTGCTTCGTCTTCTAGAGCCCCACTTAAACGTGCTGCCATACCTGGAATAATCAAGATCCGATGATTAACCTTTTCAAACGCTTTAAATTCTTTTACTGCTTCAGCAATCGCTCCTGCGCTAAATTGGCCTCCTGCGACGGCTGATTCAATTCCTATACCTTCAGAATCTACAACCAAAAGCCACGCGTCTAAATTCGCCCCTTTTATGTCTATTTCAACCGGGATTTTTGTTAGACGGTAATTTGAAGTCACAAAAATAGGAGATTTATCTGTTGGCTCTCCAATTTCGTATACCCCAGCATCTACAGCGGGATAAATACGAGGATCGCTGAATATACTCTGTCTTAAAGTCATCATTACCAGAAGAGCCCAAACATCTTCTTTTCTTTTACCGGTATGCATAATTATGAGATTTGTGTCAATTGATTGCATGATCGCTCCCATTATAATTTCTTGATATTGATGCTCCCAGAGTTCCTTATCGTCAGTTTTCACTTGACTCCAATAAGCAGCAGGAACTCCCATAATGGGCCAACCTGCATTCACGTCTCCTTTATCAATAGCAGCAATTCTCAATTGCATTATATTATCGTAAGTTAACGCTACATTGCCTGGACCAAAAACGGTCATGGCATCTAATACTATACCTATCACGCCTAACTTCTGTAAGGTGGCACTTAAGGACGCCAATTCGTCCAAATCGCTTGATACAGCCGCTACGGGCAAATTATTCTCTACAGCAAATTTTCCAATTTGTTCCCACGAATCTTTGGTTACAGCGTAAAGCAACGGTTTTTTATCTTTAATAACTTCAGCAGCAGCTACCAAAATGTCTGGATTCAAACACGCTAACATTACGGGAAGATCTGAAACCTCTGTTAGTTTCTTAGCAGCGAGTTTAAATTGCTCAGCGTCTCCAGATACGCATCTTAGCGCAATACCGCTAACTCTAAGAACCTCCCCCATTCTTTCGATTTTAAGGTCGGTTAAATATTTAGAAATTTCTTCTAAATTAGGATCATCGTCCGCAATTTGCATAAAAATTTGTGTTTCATTATAAAACGTGAGTTGGTGGCGATTGAGAACTTCTTCACCCCCAACTATACATTTTCGTTCCCCTATTCCAATTGTAATAGGTTTTTGTGGAGGTGTCACAATTTTTATTAATTTGTCGCGTTTTTTTGCCTGTTTAGGGTCTTGCATAAGATGCGTGCAATCTTGAACTATAACATTTCTTTCAAGCAAGTCTGTTGCAAACGCCATGCAGGTGTCTCTACCACAGTCTTTACAATTACTTTTATCTAAAAGCGCATAAATTTCTAACGGGCTGGGTCTTGCCATTTCACTTTCTCCAAATTTGTTCTCTTTAAAATTATTTACTTTTAAAATATAATATTTAGTTTAGTCTAATTTTACAATTAAAATTTTTGAAATTCGACACTAAAAGTTTTGAATTAAAAATAATGGTTATGAAAATTATAGAAATTATGGAATTAAATCAATAACAATTTTAAAAAAATATTCTAAAACGAGAGAACTTATGAGAAGTAAAAATTATTTCTCTTTTTTCAGTTTAACTTTAAACAACATCAACGGAAATAATGCTAGGATTGATAAAATTCCAGTCGTTATCATTAATGTCTCAATCGGAACAAAGGCAGATAAATAAGTTCCAAATGGTATAAAAATCACGCAACTAAGTGCATATGCTATTTTCAAGCACTGAAATGTAAAAGTCTTGTACTTCCCATTATTAGCAATCGTCATCATTAACGAAGTATAATTTAACATCATTACACCGGCAATTACTTGAATAATCCCTTGAATAATCATCAAAAATAAAAAATCTGAAATCGCCATCAGACAAGTTAAAACAGCATATAATCCAACTGTAATTGCGATGATCTTTTTTCGATTAGATAGTTTAAAAGCATACAACACTTCATCTTGATTATCATTTTTAAATTCCAATTTAAAGCGATTTTCAGCCACAATTTTGTTAATTCTATTATTCTCTTTGTTTGAAATTCGTTGCCCTATTATCCAACCTCCAATGTTAAGTAAGATCAACACAATATATAATAACGAGTAAATCTTAAATCCTTCCTCTCCGAATCTGGTTAAAATCCAAGATGAAAAAGGAAATTGATACAATTTATCA
This sequence comes from Promethearchaeota archaeon, assembly GCA_030615145.1. Taxonomy (GTDB): domain Archaea; phylum Asgardarchaeota; class Lokiarchaeia; order Sigyniarchaeales; family SOKP01; genus SOKP01. The sequence continues at coordinate 10,133 of JAUWZT010000097.1, forward strand.
CTCCAAATCAATAAGTACGATAGAAATAACAGAAATAAATTCAAATTATTGTTTCCCCCTAAACTTATAATATCCTTCTCACATTGTTCAAGTTTTTTTTCTGGTTTTTTAGCTGTTTCTCTCAAAAGAACTGTTGATAAGATTATAGGAAGAGAGGATAAGAAACCAATAAAGAAAAAACCATTCCATTGATTAACATTAAAAATATCGTTTACGGTAAAAAGGAAGACAACTGAAGGGATAAACGAGCCGACATTCGACGATATATTTATTGCTGCTAAATTATTATCCTTCACACTTTCGTTTTTGGAGAGATCTATTATCAATTTTGAAACTCCGACCTTTACGATTTCTTGGCTTAATAAATTTATCGCTAAAAAAAGACCAAACACACCTAAATTTCTCCCACCAAACACAGAAAGTAAGAAACTAGCCAAAAAAAGTATACTGGATGATAATAATATTAATTTTTTATTTTTGGAATATCTATCAAATAGATACCCTAAGATTGGTCCCGAAAACATAACGAGATAAACAAATACTTGAATGAAGGCTAGTTCACTCCTATTAATGTTCAGGATATTTAATAAAAAGACTGGAAGATATACAACTAAATAGATTCTTATTACACTAATAGCAAAATAGAGGAGGAAGAAACCAAAATAGTTTGACCTCATAACGCTTTCTTTTTTTGACTTCTTAAAAGGTTCATTGTTCCATTTATAATTTAATTCTGATATTTCAAGTGATTCTTTAGTCGTTGCTCTATTTTTGTTATTTAACATTTTAAGTTTACCAACTCGAGACATACAATAATTTGCTTTTTCTCTTTATTTGTTTTCAAACTTATAAACTACACAAAATTCATTGAGAATCTCTTCTTAATCATTGATTTTAATTACCAATAGTTAAAAATAGATATAATCAATACTCTTTAACCAGAAGTTTTATAAACTGAACTATTAGGTAAATCAATCCATAAGAGTAGAAAATGTTTCAAAAAAAAAGGAAGAAAATATGGTTTTCCCGCATTTTAGGATAATGAATATCCTTAAGCGGGAGAAACATTTAAGGAGCAATATCAGCAGTTCCAGGCATTTTAGCCTTACCTCAATTTATATTGATGAAATTTAAACCCGCTATCTTCAACCAACGAGTTCTAATAGCATTATACTATCTCACAATATTTATTCATAAATAAATATAAAAACATAGAGAAAAAAGCAAAAGATAAGTTAGGATTTTTTATACTAAAAAAACCGATTAATCATTAAATCTAAAAATTTATGGCATAAAAAAGTATTTAAGTAGTTATATTAAATAAATTCATAATTCTAACACGTATTTATCTATAAAATTGAATAAATGGCAAAATTAAATATCGATTTTTTAATAAAAACTCCAATTAAAAATATCCTTGAAAAGATTGATTACTTCTTTCATGAACTTCTTCAAGGAATTGAATCATATCTCAATATGGAAGTAATTTACCCTAAAATAAATATTATTTTAAAAAATGAAGAATCAAGCATATCAGGTGTGGCAGATAACATTTTTTCCATAGGAGTTGATAGATCTTATAATAATGATATTCTCAGTATTAAAATATATTCAGATTTTTTTCAATACATCCAATTTATTATGCTTCGGGAAGCATATAAATGTTTTATACCTCCCTCCCCCAATCAAATGAAAATAATTGAAATTTTCATAAATCAAAAAGTATTAATCGATCTTAAAAAATTAAAATCTAGCAATGAATGGAACCTGCTCATACGGGATAAACTGGTTAATTATGAGTTCATCTCGGGTGAGTTAGATCGTTTAGAGAATTTTTTGAAACGTGAAAGTACTGAGAATATTGATAGTCCCTTTATATTTTTCTTTAAATATATTAGAAAAAATATCAAAATTATTGGTGAAAAAGGACAAAATTTTTACGACACATTTTTCAAGGAATTTTTATCAGTTTCCTCAAAATCATTATTCAATGATGAAATAATAGAAACAATAAGAGTTCTTGATAAAATCTTCAATCAGGTAAAATATTATTCTGCATTGTTAGACTATCAAGATTATTTTACCTTATTTAAAGAAAATGGAGTGATTGAAACTAATCTAAGTCTAAACAAATTTACTGAAAACATGCAATGGATTAAAAATTTTAGTTCTTTATCCCCAAGTTATAAAG
>JAUWZT010000164.1 GCA_030615145.1 Promethearchaeota archaeon
AAAGAAAAGATGTTCAATGATGTGTCTGTTGAACTTATTGAATTATTTAAAATAATTGACGAATATGCTAAAAAAATTAAATCATCAATCCCGAAGTCATTTCAGCAAATACCTCATATAGTTGATCTAATTCAAGATAAAAAATATAGAGAATTACCCACATTACTTAGATATATTAAACCTTTAGAATTGGATACTTGGGTAGACAAAATGGAGATTTCTAAAAAACAGAGAATAACAATAATTTTTTCTAACCTTGGTTATCCTAATTTAAAAGAAAATGATAAAGAAAACACATTGTAAAATACTCTTAATTTAGGATAAGTGTAGATAAAGAGTTAATGCATTATAATTAAGCTATTTTGGTATCCTGCTCCCTGTATTTTTTAAAGATATAGATAAATATTAAAGTAAGTAGCATAATACTCACAATAAATATTATACCTACGACAATTAAGGCATAAAATGGATTAATTTCAGGATTTCGTTCTAAAAAAAGCCAAGCATCATTGGATTTTTCAAGAATTCCTCTTATCCAATACCTAATCTCTTCTACTAAATGCAAACCAAGTACAAAATAAAGCGGAAAAAATACTTCTGGTTTAAGCGTATTACGATAAGAGATTAGTATACTCATTATAAGTATCAGAATAATAACTATTGAAAGAGCTCCTGCAATTGCAACATGGGAAGCGACAAAATTAGATTTAATGTCATCAAATAATACAAATCCGCTGAGACCTATGATTACTTCTTGTACGTATAAGTGAGAAGCAAACCCTGTAAAAAAATGACCTGATTCATGAATTAAGACAACAATGAATCTAGATGTGATATAAAAAAGGGTGATAAAGATGAAAGGTATTATTTTTAATGACTTTGGAATTTTTTTTGCATTTTGATATTTAGCGATAAGGAAAAAAATAAATCCAGTTCCCCCCAATCCTATAATTGAAGTTTTTATAGAGTCAAATTTCATCCAATTCCACATAAAACCAAAACTAAAAGTTGTATATAATATAATTCCAACAATAATTAATTCTTTAATGTGAAAATTTTCCAATTTCATAGCTAAAATTAAGGATCTTACACTAATAAAGCTTTGTGTTAAAAATGTTATAGTAAACTGTTTTCTTTATGTTTTACCAAACAAATTCCAGAAATTCGAGGTAAATTTTTATTTATTCATTTATATGAGTGTTAATATGTATATGAATGTATATATGCATCCTCAATACATTTAAAAATTCCTAAAGAAGCATTAAATGTGTCAATTTGACCTTGTGACATTTTTTTTTCGGCTTTTTTCATTTTCTCTGATAGTACGCGTTTTTACTATTACCTTAAAAAGTGATATCCTTGAATGGGTGAACCACCAGTAAAAAGGGCTATAATCTTTGCGGGGTCTCCAAGGACCAGTCCAATTACTAACAGCATAATTCCCACCATTATTAACTTGGATCGCTTGATAATAATACCACCAAGCAAAATTACTATCCCAAAAATAAGGGAATACTGGCCAATGCTTTGTAGCGGTGACAAGCTCGAACTAATGAGGTATCTAAAATTGCTCCCGAAATACGGAAATACAAACAAAATAAAAACAACGAATCCTATTAAAATCCACAAAACTTTAGAACTTCTCCTTCTCCTTCCCATTACTATCTTTTCCTTCTTACGACTCATACGACTTAATCCCCTCCTAAATGACTTTTATAGAAGCGTTTGAAACAACTTCTAACTCCTGAATATCGAAATCAACATACTCATTTTTGGGGATTTTATTCGCTAGAAAGTGTAGAGTCAACATGTATATCATCGCAATTAAAAGCGATATCCCCGAAAATAACATTACTATCGACACATAATTAATGTATAAAGCTAATAAGGAACTAATCCCTATATGAGCGAATAACATACCAATTCCTAGAAGAAACCAAATACTTACGAATTCTCTCCTTTCGTGCGTGTTGTTAATTAATCTATTGTATTCCTTCTGTAAAATGCTATTATTTTCATAAATACAATTTCTACATAAAGTTTGTTTTATGCTTAAAATTGTATTACTTCTAAAAATAAGGTTTCTACATTGCCTGGTTTCTAAATTAGCGATAAAGCACTCCTCAATTACAACATTTTGGGAACCTGCTATTGAAAGCTTAGAAATAGTAAGGTTCTTCAAAATAAGATAGATTCCTTCGATAAATAAGGAAATTTCTACAGTTACATCTCCTAAATCATCGATTACAATAGGCGAATCCTTCGTTCCCTCGCCTTTAAACCCCAATATATTCTTTAAATTTTCTATCGATCTTCTTCTTAACTTGTATTTTATACTTTTTTTATTTAATATTTTTAACAATACAAACCACCTTAAAAATTGTTTTTATTAGTTTGATAAAACTATAAACTAGTTATATTTAAAAGGAAAAAAAAGGTGAAAATTCAATATGATACAATGAATATATAAGAAAATTAGGTTGAAAATAGTTACTAAGTCTCTCGACACATTTTATATTGATCTTTGTATGCATTTCTTACGGTTATGGCTATATATTACTTGGGCGCCGCCCAATTGCGACTCCTATCCCACAAGGAGGAATCATGGATCAACTCTTTACCAATCTCTGTTAGTAATTCGTCTATCAGGTCTTTTGAGACATGTACTTTATTTTCAAAATAGCGGACAATTGGAATTGCATAACTGGTTTTGTCATAGTCTGAACTAGAAACGAGCGATTTTCTTAATTGTGTGCTTTTGTCTTCTATAAACTTCTTGAGTTCTCGTTCCGTGAAAAAACGAGCGAATCCTTTTCTTAATAAAAAACGCACAAGAAACAAATCGCCCTTTTCAAAAGCTTTTATTACGATTTTCTTTATAATAGCTTCGTCTACATTATTACATATGCCTGAATTTATTAGATGCGTAAAGACTTCCAGTAAATTGTTCTCTATTGCGTCAATCATTTCTTTTTCTATATCTGCTTCGTTTTTGAGATTTTCAGACATCAGTATTTTTCTTATATTTTCCCCTCTCAAAGGTCTGAGAAACATGCGTGGAAGAGGATTGTATTCAAGTTCGAGGTATTCAAGAGAAGGTAATAAAATTAAAGCTTCGCTCGGCAGCTTCGTCAATTTGTTGTTGTTCACACGTAAAATTTCTAAAGATGTTAAATTTTTTATTGAATTGGGAAGCGTAGTTAAATAATTCATGTTCAATGTTAACTTTTGTAACGATCTAAGTTTAGTAATGAATGGTGGTAGTTCTTTTAACTTGCAATTGCTTAAATTAATAATTTTTAAGTTTTTAAGCTGTGCTAGTTCTTCAGGGAAGGTTTTGATGGGATTAATGGAAAGGTCTAAATCTCTTAAATTTTCCAAATTGCCGAGCGAAGCAGGAACTGTAGATAATTTATTTCTCCGAGCCGTAATGATTTTCAGTAAGTTGCAATCGCTTATATTCTCAGGAAGAGAAGTTAATTCATTATCCGAGATAATAAGTTTTAGTAACGAGGTCAATTGACCGATACTTTCGGGTAGAGTGGTGAAATCATTATTGCGTAAATCTAGGGTTTTTAGTTTTTTAAGATTTTTGATAGAGCTTGGTAATTCAGTGAGATTATTATATGTCAATTCTAAAGTCTTTAAGTTCGAAAGTCTGCCTATCGATTCTGGCAAATTTCGTAGCCGATTAGAAGATAAATCGAGGTTTATTAGATTTGGTAATCTTTCGATTGATTCCGGTAAAGAGGGAATGTTGTCGCTAATCTGAAGTTTTTGAAGCGAGCTCGATTTACCGAATTCGAATTGGTAGTATCTATTCCCATGGCTTATTAATTTCTTTAAATTTGGAATTGTAAAAATCTCTATAGGAAGTTTATTGAACCAATTACTATCTAGCTCCAATATTTTTAAACGTGTTAGATTTTTAATGCTCTCTGGCATGCGTGGAATTCCACAATTTCTATATACCATGCGGATAACGTGGCCATCTTTTTTAACTAATTTGAAATATTTTTCGTTACAGACGTTATAATATAAGTGACGTTCGTGTTTGACTCGCATATCGTAATGATCCCTGAAAAACTCTCTTTCTTCTTCTACTAACCTCAGATTTCTTCTCTCCAAAAATCGTAGTTTATGCCTACTTGAATTTCAAAACATTTTTCTAGAATACAAAATCCCCTTTATATTTTCACACATATGCCACAATGTTCAAATCTATGATTCAGAGTATTACTACAGCGATTCAAACGATGATCTTGTTACTGCTATTCTTAATTCGATTCGAAAACTAAAGGACTTAAGATATTTTTGGACAAACGCTAAGTATTCGGAATCGTTAAAACCTTTTTTGAGTTCCTTGGAAGTATATCCTAATACTAACACGTCCCACCCCAATGAACAATACTTTCGATATTTTATAAAAAATCATCCTCTAGAACATCATATTTATATTAAGTTTTTTAGGATTCCTTTTTTCCCGTCGCAGAACCATCTAGATCATCGTCAGATAGATCACTACCATTACTCATACCATCAACAAGATCGCTAGCACTTTTTACACCATCGCCAAGATTGCTAATACCATTTAGAGTACCAGCTAGATCGTCAGGAACAGTTTTATGATTTCCCTCTGAATCTTCAACATATTTAGTTTTCTTTGTAGGTGCCATTTTCTTTTTAATGGCATTTTCAGTACTTTTTAGCAGTTTTTTCTTTTTCTTTTTAGAGGACTTTTTAGTAGTTTTTTTCTTTGTAGAGTTCTTTTTTTTCATTAATAATCACTTTATTAGATTTTTTTAAATATTTTTTCTTAAGATTCTTAAAATTCTCTTACCTTTTATTTTTAAATATTTATATGATGTTGAATCAAAAAGATTCCTGAAATAACAATTTCATTATTCATATCCTGAATTTTGTTAACAATTAATGAATTCCACTCTCTATGTCTATATAAGCTCGTTAAGCGATTGTTTAACCAAATTAAAAACTTGATATAAAGTAGTTTTTGATTCTTCAACATCAAAATAGGTTTGATCTTAATTTATTTTAACACAGAAATTTAAAACTCTCTTACAATATATATCTCACAGTTAAATTACTTATTTGATGAACATTAAAACGCACACCAAAGAACAAGCTCGAGAATTCTTAAAACAAGAAGCGTTAAAAGAAATTTACGAAATAAATGATTTTAATCGATTTCACACTCGCGTGTTCTGTGTCATCGCGAAATACGGACTTCAATTAAACGCAAAAAGGGAGAACCTCTTATCTGGAGACGAATGGAGCAATCCTGCTTGTAGAGAAACGCTCATAAAAAGAGTTGAACTCTTTTTAGATAAACACATTAGATAATTCCTTATCTTAAAAAATGATATCCCTGGTTCGGCGAACCACCAGTAATAAGGGATTTAATCTTTGCGGGGTCTCCAAGAACCAGTCCAATTACTAGCAACAAAATTCCTACCTTTATTACTTTGGATTTAGTTGTTTTATCAACAGGTATGGTTCCTTCAAGGCATTCAGTAAAATTAATTGAGACTTTAGGTCTGAACAAAGATAGCTATGGATTTTTAACGGAGGTTCACGGCTGTTTGAAGCCTCAAGAAACAACCAATATGGGTATATACATATGTGGTTGTGCTGCGGGACCTAAAAACATACCTTCTAGTGTCTCAACAGCTTCAGCAGCGGCAAGTAAAGCGGCTATTTTACTTTCTAAAGACACGATAATTCAAGAATTAATAATTGCTGAAGTAGACGAGAACCTCTGTATGGGGTGTCAGAGATGTGAAAAACTCTGTAACTATGGTGCCATAAAAGTTGATAGAGACTCTATTGCCCAAGTTGACGATTTAAAATGTAAAGGATGTGGTGTTTGCGCATCTTCATGTCCTGCTCATGCGATCGATATCAAGTATCATAGAGACATACAATTTGTTGAAGAAATAAAGGGTATTTGTTGTACTGAGCTTGAATACAAAGAAGAATATGTTGATACGATTGAACTTATTACTGAAAAACTCAAGTCACTAACTCCTTAATAATTTAAGTCCGAAATAGGATGACTCTTTCAAGAAAATTATAGTTGAGAGAGAACTGACCCTCTGCAAGGGTCTTCGGATATTTAATTTTTTAAATTTAAAAAAAAACACTTTTAGTTCACCTAAGAACTTAAAAGAACTCTTTCTAAGAAATATTTGTTAAGTAGTTTTTAATATTCATTAATAAAAACTAATAAGCCAGTCCCTTTAACATCTGGACTGTTGTATATTGATTTTTCCCACCTGTCCTCAGATAATCTTCTTATATCGATTTCGATTTATTTTTTCTTTTAAATACTTTTATTTTAAAATACTAGTATGCAAGTTATTAAACAAGGTCGGCTAAAATCTACTCGAGAGACTCTGAGATTTTTTAAGGAGCATTTCGAAAAGCTAGGTAAAGTTAAGTATATAGTTTTTTACTCCGCAGAACGGGACATGGTGTGGAATACAGAACTTTATAACCATTACGTTATTGTAATTGGAGAAAACGCTCAATTGTGGATGTCTGGGTTAACGTGGAGGTATATAGGGGAAGGTCCATATGGATTATTAGATGTAATGCAGATGGTTGACTCTAACATAACTTTTGAGCAAATTAAAGGTTTAGAATGGCCTGGGACATATCCCCTTATGTTTGAAAATGTTGAAGGAAGGTTGATTTTGAAACCAATAACAAATTCTGCTATGAGTTTACTCAGCTCGGAAGACGGTATTTTATCTTGGTTTCCTGATTAAGGTTAGTTTAATTTGGGGTCTATACTATCATGACTGAAAAATATCCTTTACTCACCGTTGAAAACATAAAATATTGGTATTGGGAGTGTAATCCTGCTTATTCCGTAATTGACATTGCTAAAGTTACAGGAGTTAACCAAGCTACTATCTATGGATTTATGGAACGGAAAGGAATTCCAAGAAGAAGTAGATCAGATGCAAATATTAACAGATTTAAATGCGAACATAAAATGGAAGCATTTGTTAGGCAAAGAAATACGCCTAAACTCAAGGAAAATCAATCTAATCTCGCCATTGGGTACTGGTCAGATCCATCCAAGAGGAAGAAGATGATGAATGGCTTTACTAATTACATCGAAAATGTATTAGGTGTTCTCCAAGCTCAAATATTATATTTACTGAAAAATTCTGAAGGTATGTTTCTTTCAGATTTGATAAAAAATATCAAAAAAGACAAAAATATCCTAGACAGGAGTTTGAGATCGCTTCACCAACGGGGATTGGTGGCACGCCAAAAGCAAATAAACCACAATACACGTAATTCGAACGCTTTGCAATATCATTACTCTATAACTGATGAAGGAGTTGTGCTTCTTAATGAGAAGAAAAAGGAACCGAAATTTAAATCTCTGCTTAAACATCTAGAAGATTTTACTGTAAAAAATAAATCAGCTCTAAAAAACAACTCCATTTCTGTTTATTTAGGAAAAAATCAAAAAATAATTTTGCGTCTGTTTCAAGATAAACATTCCTTATTCCTCACGGATTTGAAGGAGCTAACATCTTTAGACAGAGTTGTTCTAGATAAAAGCTTAAAAGGATTGTTTACGAGAGGGATTTTGTCTCGAAAAAAAGAATTAAATCATAATAGCTCCAACCATCCCAAACATTTTAAGTATCGTATTACAGAATTAGGAAAAAAAATTAAGGTAGAGTGAATTTTAGAACTGTGTAAGTATCTCTCATATTGATTTAATTTTTTCGATATATGGGAGTGTATCTAAGCTGTTCAGCAATGCCTTATGGAAAGCTAATAATAATAATAATAGTTTGACTACTCAAGCACGGTAAATTCGATCAAAGCGTGGATTACTCAAAAAAAAAGAGTGGTTCTAAAATTTTATAGCCCATCATAATTCAAAATTTTGGCAATTTAAGTTTGTAATCCCATTTTTTGTTATAATTTTTTATGAGCGTTTTATAAAATTTCTTCCTGTTTTTCCATTGTTTATATTTATCATCTCCAAGGCTATACCTTCCTACATCTATTTCGTCACTATAAGCTAATATTACACGATTTCGTTTTAAATTAAACGATACTTGATAAATTGCATCTACTTTTTTATTATTATAATCTATTCTTTTAGTAAGTAATATATCTACATCATCATATGCCATTTTAAAAAACTCCATAATTTTCCAC
>JAUWZT010000064.1 GCA_030615145.1 Promethearchaeota archaeon
GTTCCCGGTGAGGCTCGCCATAAACTTTTAAATTTTTCGTTGATTTTTCTAATAAGAGCATATCCCGAGATACCGTCGAAATTTTCTATTATAGAAAGTACTAGGATATCTAACCCTGATAAAGATCCGCTCTGATGACCGCTGAAACGTTTACCAAAAAACATTTATTTTCACCAATATATAGAAATCGATATATTCGATTTCATATATATTAAATATAAGAAAACACGCCTTAATAAATATATCGGAAATCGAATACATACAAAAAAATGTCACAATTCTTTAATTTTTTGATGTACTTCCTTCCAATTATGAACCCTATAAATATTATTCTCACAAATAATGTCCTGATTCCAAGGTTGATTAAATAACAGCAATGTTCTGTTTTTTAACTTTTTAATTGGTTCTACTAAGTTCGGGTTATCATCAACATAGAGATCATAACTCTGTTTTAATTTAATATCGTAAGGCCGATGGTGTAGTAAAACTAATTCAGAATATTGAATATTCTCCTTAATATTGTGAAAATCTAACTTTTTTTTTATTGAGGAACGATATTCAGGTATCCGTGCTGAGACTATATCCACATCGTATGTCTCGTTTAATTTTTTCATAATTTCCGGAGCGTTCTCGTCAATAAAAGGAATATTCATAGAATCAGCATATATTTCGTAGAAAATTTTGAAACCAGTATCTTCATCCATATTCCAATCTTTAAAGAAGTCCCATTTAGTAACATCTTTTTTTTGATGGTTAGTGCCATATCTTTTGTTGAATATTTCGCAATATGTCACAATAATATCAAGTAAGACACCATCGATGTCGATCGCGATTTTCATAATAAAACAATTGGCGATAATATTATAAATATCTTTATGTGATTTGTTCAAAGCAAATTTTAATAAATACTATTTCGTTTAGAAATTTTAAATTTGCTTGAAATTATTCGTTAAGTTTTGTTGAATTTTTGTTGAAACTAGGCGTTAAATTTATAAAGCCACATTAATACTATAGTTATGGGATTTGAGTCCCACAAATAATCATATAAACGAAGGTGATGATTTAAAAAAACCTGAATTGATTACAGAAAAATAAAAAAGTTTATCCTTTCCTCTACTAGGATTAACAACCAACGACTCTTCTTTTTTTTCCCTTCTTATTAATATTTTTTATATATATATGCTAAATTAATTTTTATGTCTTTTATCGAATTAAAGCGCAATTAAATTTAAAATAAAAAGTTGTGAAGTCTAATTGAAGCAAATAAAGGGAATTTTGGCAGACATTGATGGGACTCTCTACTTTAAAGGTTCAGCAATTTCTGGAACGATCGAAGCCGTAGAAAAGTTACGAAAAAAAGGCATTAAATTGTTATTTTTTACTAACACCGATAGTAAATCTCCTAGATCTGTGTTTAACACGTTGAATGAATACGGATTTTCTATTAAGGAGAGAGAGATATTTACGCCGATTATTGCTTTAAAGGAATTCTTAGCGGAATGTCCCGATAAGAAAATTTACTTGGTTACAACTGAAGAGGTTAAAGAAGAATTTCAAAAATTTCGTCAAATTAAGAGTTCTGAAGTTCCGGATTTTGTAATTATAGGAGACTTTCACGATAATTGGGACGTTAACAGACTTAATATAGCTTTTAAATATGTTATAAAGCATAAAGCTAAATTACTTGGAACGCAAGGAAATAAATATTACCTCGATCGTAATGGAGAACCCGTAATAGATACGGGGTCTTTTGTGTGGATGATTGCCAACGCAGCAAATGTAACTCCAAAAATATTTGGAAAGCCTTCAAAAGAATATTTCGTACAGGCTTTAAAGAGGCTTAACTTGTTAGCTAAGAACACTGTTGTAATAGGAGATGATATTGAATCAGATATTGAAGGTGCTCTTAATGCCAATATTAGAGGAATTCTTGTAAAAACGGGAAAAGGACAATTCTTTAATCCCTTAGAATCAGATATACATCCAAATATGGTTATTAACTCGTTTAGTTCCATACTTGAACTGCTATAAGTTAGTTATTTAGGTCTTATATTGACATAGGTGAAGAATTAGCTATTCCATTAATTTTGAAAACTTGATATTGATCCTTTATCTCATCAATATCTACGGTAATGAGCGTGTGAAGATGATGTTTTCTTTCAAAGAGCTCAATTTTATTTTGATTTTGGGGATTATTTGCATGAATTACTACATATTCCTTACATTTAATACATGCTCGAGCTCTCATAATACTTCCTCGACGATCTATATTAACTCAATAATTATTATAAATCAAATGTATAAGAAATTATCGTTTATTTTTTTGAAATGTTCGTGTTGATCGAACAAAATATTAAAAGAGGTAATTTCTATACTATAGACTAGATAGACTAGACTCAATTTTATTTTTTACAATTTCTTCTTTAAAATCGCAAGTTTCTTTCAAGCAGATCGTCCACACTAAATATCCATAAGGTTTGGTATCGTTGAGTCGTACAAATCCTTCATCTTATCGATATCTAGTTTAATATCTTGAGATTTTAAACCTTTTACGTTGATTTCAGGTTTATTGATTAAAACACCTAATTTTTTAACGATAACTTTAAATTTTTCAGCTAGAATCATAATTTCCTCAAAATTTTTTGGATCAGTTTCTATGATAAATCTCCCTACAGATTCGCTAAATAAAAGCTTATCGTCTCTTAAATTCTTGTTGTTGTAACTATTTAAGTCTAAATCTGCTCCAAGTTTATTTTTAAAACACATTTCGGCAACTGAGATTATAAATCCTCCCTTGTTTATGTCGTGATTGGCTTTAATCATTTTTTTTTCAAACAATTCAAAAATAAAATCCCATCTTGCCTTGATTTTTTTCTCATCTACTTTAGGTGGAATCCCCCCTTCAATATCATATATAACTGAATGATATTCTGATCCGCCTAGTTCATTTTCGGTTTCACCAATAATAAGAATGTCATTACCTACATTTTTAAACGGTAAAGTAATTATATTTTCAACACCATCAATAATACCAACAATCATAATTACAGGTGCAGGCTTAATTGCCGTTTTATTGACCTCATCTTCGTTATAAAATGAAACATTTCCACCCACCACAGGGATTCTTAATTCTTTGCAAAAATCAGCCATACCTTTAACAGATTCTGCAAAATACCAAAATGATTCTGGTACTTCAGGGTTCCCAAAGTTGCAACAATTTACCATAGCTTTAGGTCTTGCACCATTTGCTATTACATTCCCACAAACCTCTACAAGACCTCCTTTAGCCCCTTCGTATGGATCTAGGAAACAATGCTTTGAATTCGTTCCAACGCTCGACGCTAAAAATTTGTTAGTTCCGATTATTCTAAGCACTCCCGAGTCACCAGTTCCACATTTTACGACTGATCTAACTCCTACCTCGTGATCGTATTGTCTATAAACCCATTCCTTACTGCAAATATTTTCAGAAGCTATTAATTTGTAAATTATTTCTTCAAGATTAGAAGAAGGTTCGGGTGTTTTTTGGGATATTAGATCATCAAGAATTCCAGGTCTTTTTTCTTCGCGCTCTATTATTGGAGACTCTGAAAGAGCTATTGAAGGCAAACTAACTACTAAATTATCGTCATCATATATCTTTAAAACCTTAGAATCGTCTGTTCTGCCTATTACTGCATGAGCCATTTCAAACTTTCGAAAGATTTCTAAGATTTTTTCTAAACCTTCTGGTTTTACTATAAATGCCATCCTTTCTTGGGATTCTGAAAGCATTATTTCGTAGGAATTCATACCCGGTTCACGCGTAAATATTTTACGCATCTCTATCTTAGCTCCAGTTCCACCGTCTCCTGTTAACTCGCTTAACGCACAGGATATCCCTCCTCCGCCAAGATCTTTTAATCCCCTTACATAACCTGTTTTTATAGCTTCTATAGTTGCTTCAATTATCATTTTTTTCGTAAACGGGTCTCCTATTTGAACCGCAGGTCTATCTGCTTCAGACATGTCTGTTAATGTCCTTGAGGCAAATGTCACTCCATGAATGCCATCCCTCCCAGTTGAGCCTCCCATAAGGATAATATAATCCCCTGGGTTATACGCTCTACTCGGTGCGTGTTTAAAATCCTCTACGCTCCCTAATCCGATGCATGCAACATTTACTAAACAATTTCCTTCAAAACTTCTATCAAATTCTACCTCACCTCCAATGGTGGGGATCCCGGTACAATTTCCATAGTCAGCAATTCCCTTTACCACATATTTAAAAAGCCATTGAGAATGAGGATTATTTTTTAGAGTACCAAATCTTAGTGGGTCTAATAACGCAATTGGTCGTACTCCCATACATAGAACGTCCCTAATAATTCCACCTATGCCCGTTGCAGCACCATGATAAGGTTCTATCGCTGAAGGGTGGTTATGAGATTCAATTCGAAATGCTAACGCATAACCATCTCCTATGTCAATAACCCCTGCATCTTGCCCAGGTCCAGCTAATACATAATCATAATTTTTTTCAGCATCTTCAAAAAGTTTTAATTTAGGACGAGATGATTTATAGGAGCAATGTTCGCTCCACATGACATCAAACATGCCCAATTCAGTGATAGATGGGTCTCTTTCAAGCGTATCTTTTATCCACTTAACCTCTGGCTCTGTTAAATCGACTTTTAATTCGTCTCCATTAACTTTCACTTTTGGCATTATTAGGACCTCCTTTTAATAAATTCTATCATCGAATCAAAAAACAACTTACCATGTGTCGTACCTTTAGGGGTTAATATTGCTTCTGATGCTCGTTCTGGATGCGGCATTAATCCCATACAATTTCGTTCTAAATTACAAATTCCTGCGATATTTTCCATAGATCCATTAGGATTTGCATTTTGATTATATTTACCATTTTCATCTGAATATTTAAATACTATTTGATCGTTTTCTTCCAATTCCTTTAAGTTGTCAGCAAAATATCTTCCTTCTCCATGAGCGATAGGGAGAGCAAGTACATCACCGTTTTTCATTTTGTGTGTAAAGGGTGTTTTGTTATTTTCTACTCTTAAATTTATCCATTTACAAACGAATTTCAAAGAGTCATTTTGTAAGAGAGCGCCAGGAAGAAATTCAGCTTCGATTAAGATTTGGAAACCGTTACATATGCCAAGAATGGGTCTACCATCTTTCAGCATGATGCGAGCTTCGTCTAACGCGGGGCTATGGGCTGCAATAATGCCCGCTCTTAAATAATCTCCAAATGTGAAACCTCCTGGAAGAATAACACCATCAAACTCGGCTTCTTTAAAGTGATTGTGCCAAACTAAACTAGTATCGATGCCTACAACATTTCTTAAGACATGGATTGCATCTAAATCGCAATTAGCTCCCGGGAACTGAACAACAGCAATCTTAATAGTCATAATTTCTTCACATTTATGATGTTTAAGTTCTGTGTGACTGGATTAAATATTCTTAAATCGTTACACATGTTTGTAATTATTTCCTTGGCATCTTCTTTATTGTTCGCCTTTAGAATGATTCTTAAATATTGACCCGAACGAACTTTGGATATTAGATCGTATCCTTTTTTTGCGAGCAAATCTCTTTTTATGGTTTCAGCTACAGGATCGCGAGCAGCAGGCTTGTTCTCCAACGAGATTTCTATTTCAAATTCTGATTGATTCATTTATGAAAAAAAGGTGAGTAATAATTTTAATAGTTCTTATTAATTAATAAATAATATTCTTCAATAAAATGCGACAAAAATGATTTATTTTTTACCTATTAAAATTTTAAGACTTTAAATTGAATCTAATCTATTATACTTGCGTAAAGCTAACAAAAACCAAGAGTAATAGCGCAAAAAGATTGAATAGAAAACTGTATTTACCGAGTTTTGGCAGCTTTTTGTCCGTAACTCTGTTTTCATTTCTTTTTGTGGAAGTTAAATCGATAATCAGCACAACAAAGCTAGCCATAAACAATGCAAATGTTCCAATCAATAAAATAAAAATAAACATGATAAAAAAATTACTATTAAATCTTATTTAAATCTTTTCCTAAGAGCTATAAATAATTTGCTTTCTTCAAATTGTTAACAATTCTCTCCATTACATCGATAACTTCAGCTTTAAATTCTATCCCTGTAATCTTTTGATAGCTTTTCATGTATCTTTTTGCCAGTTCAATTTTAATTTCTGAGGAAATTGGAGGTATATCTTGATCTGGCTTAATATTTGGGAATATATTGGGGTAAGTCTCCATCAACCAACCCCGAAATATCTCTTTATCTAAAATTTCAGGTTCTTCGTCGTTTTCAAATTTTTCCTCGTAACTCTCTAACATCCAAAATCTTGAAGAATCTTGAGTGTGTATTTCGTCGATTAATATTAATTCTCCATCTTTCAAGCCAAATTCGTATTTAGTATCTACTAATATAAGTCCGTTTTTGTTACAGTAACTTTGGCCAAATTTGAACAATTTAACAGCAGCTTCTTCCATTTGTAAATATATGTCTTTATCAACTCTCTTATCTTTTAAGATTGTATCTCTTGAGATATATATATCATGACCACTCTCCGCTTTAGTAGAAGGAGTTAATATAATATCGTCTAACTTTTGATTTTTTTTTAAACCGCTCTGTAAAACAATTCCAGAAGTTGTTTCTCCTTTAGTATAACTACGCCACGCGGTTCCAGTTATATAAGCTCTTACAATCATTTCCACTGGAATCATTTCACACTGATGAACAACGGCAACGTTAGGATCTGGAATGGCTATAATGTGATTTTTCACTAAATTTTTAGTTTTTTCAAACCAAAAAGACGAGATTTGATTTAGTATCTGCCCTTTAAATGGAATTGTAGTAATTACGCGATCAAAAGCAGATAAACGATCTGTAGCAATGATAATTCTAGTATCGCCTTTTATGTAATTATCTCGCACTTTTCCCTTATACAATTCCCCTAAAGATGAAAAATTAGTCCCATCTAAGGTTTTATCGAATTGACTTTTAATTGTATAATCTATTTTGTCAGTTACCATGTTTATAATTAAGATGAAGAAGCATAAAAACCCTTATAATAGGTTTTATATTGAAATTATTAACACAAAAATAATTAAGAAGAATAAAACATTCATAGTTTTCGGTAAGAACCGTTGTTAAATTCTTCTGTTGAGTATTTACTTCTATTTTTTTTCATTTTTTTGATAAAAATATCAGTTAGATCTACATTTACACTATTTGTAAGGCTAATTAAATATATAAACACGTCTGCAATCTCATCAGAGAGCCTTTCTAATATTTCCTTATTCTTACGAATAGTTTCAAGCGAATAATCTTTAAACAAGAAAATTTCGGATAATTCTGCAACTTCAATACTAAGTGCTTGAATTAAATTTTTTGGAGTATGAAATTTTTTCCAGTTGCGCTCTCTAACAAATTCTCGCACTTCTTCTTTAAAAAAAGAAATTGTCGTATTATCATCTCTAAGAATTGGATTCATAATTATGTAAACAACAAGAAAATGGAATATGATTAAGATATTATTGCTAGAGTTTTTTAATAAACTCGCATATTAACTGATTAATTACATCCTTACGTTGAGCTGGGGCAAAATGTCCCGCTATATCAATAATTTCAAGTTTAGAATTTGGAATCATTTTATGGAGTTCTTCCGACATTTGTTCGGGAGCAAAATTATCTAATCTTCCACCAATGATCAGCGTGGGGCACTTAATACCAGAGGGGTCGTATTCATTAATCTCATTAATCATACTAAAAATCTGATCTTCAATAAGCATATACAATTCGTCTTTAGTCATTCTTGATCCATTTAAAGAGTCAGCTAACGAAGTTAAAATATAGGGTATAATTTTATCCAAAATTTCCTCTACAGAATTGGCAACCACCTCTAAAAAATTCATGCGAATAAAATATGGAAGTAGGTTGTAAAATATATTTCTAACTACATTATCAATCATTATGTATCCTGAATTTAACAAAATTAAGAATTCTACATCATCAGGATATTTCATACAAACTAATTGTCCGATCATACCTCCAACCAGAGAATGTCCAATAATTCCATATTTTTCATTTACGCCTAAATTCTCTAATAAATCCTCAAGATCTCTTATGATGTCGTGCCTTAAATTCTTAGAAAGATTTAATTCTACAGGATGATCGCTCCTCCCATGCCCTAACGCATCAAAAGCTATGATACGGTAGCTGTCTCTTAACATTTGTATTTGCCCTTTGAAAAATGAAGCTGATGAGGCGAAACCATGAAGTAGAATAATCGTACCTTCGTTTTTATCCTTATATTCACCGTTGATATCTTCGTAATACAGGTTATAACCTTCTTGGTTTTTAAAGAAGGGCATGGTATCAAAATTTTATTTATTGGGTTTAATTTTGTAAATTAAAGTACAAACAAATACTTTTCTAAAATGAAAATCATTTAAATTTAGAAGGTTCTTCTGAAAAATTTAAAGAACTACTAATTAGAAAAACGAAATTTAGTAAAATATTTTCATATATATTAAGTTTACTTAAAAATAGAGAAGAAAAAAATTACAGGGAAGCCGTAAAATATATGCAAGACAAAGATATTGATGAAGTTTTAAGAGAAATTGAAAGTTTAAAAGTAAAAAAGGTTTTCAATACTAATGGCATGAAAATTTGAGTAAACTTCTTGTAGATTTTTGAATTTGCTTTGATAGGGTGAAATTCTCTTTCAAATCTGACTATTTTTTCAACTGCATCATCAATACTGTTATATTTACCAAGTCCACAGAATCCTAAGATAGCAGCTTTGGATGATTAAGTGGAAAAAAAAGATTAAATTTAAAATTTTAGAATATCTCTCTGAACCATTTTCATTAGTCTTTTATTTAAAAAAACAATAGAATTATAAATCTTTTGTAACCCTTTTCTTTTGGTTCGTTTCAAGAATAGTAGGCATAAATAACCTTACAAGTTTTTTATAAGCTTTCACATTTTCTTTTATCGGGTTCTTCTCAGAAACAAATCTGCTCATACTATCAATAGCATTATTTATTGAATTATACGTTTTAGCTCCATAAAAACCTAATATCGCTGCGCCAAGCGCTCCTCCATCTTTATTTTCTGGGATTAAAATTTTCCTATTCATTATATCAGCAAAAATCTGTGCCCAGAAATCGCTGTTCATTCCACCTCCATCTACTTTTACTTCAGTGGTTTTTACTCTTGCTATAGCCTCAAGTATACCTAAATACATATTTGCAGATAATGCAGCACTCTCCATTATCGCTCTGGCAAAATGTGGTCTACCATGGTGCCAACCCAATCCATGTATTGTCCCTTTCCTAAATATATAGAGAGGAACAAACAATAAACCATTACTTCCAGGAGGTGCTTGCTCAGCTTCTTTGGTCAAAATATCATAAACACTAGTGCTTAATTCCTCAGATTGTTTTATTTGCAATTGCGAAAAATTTCTTGCATATGTTTGAAACATTGTTCCTGTACCAGGCATTACACCCTCAAGAACCCATTTTCCTTTAATTAAATGTGGATAAGTGAATATTGGTATTTCTCCTGATGGTCTTATGGGGTCATCAACAACAAGTTCTACAATAGTACCAGTACCCGTTGTTGTTTTTGCTTGTCCTTTTTCGATAACACCAAGCCCTAAAGCAGCACATTGTTGATCTCCTCCCCCTAAAAATATTGGAATATTTCTATTAATTCCTAATTCTTTCGCTACCTCACTGGATAATTCACCAATAACTTCACCAGGACTATGTACCTCAGGCCATAATTCTAACGGAATTTCATATGCTTCTGCAAGTTCATTATCTAATTTTAGAGTTCTTAAATTTAAAATTCCATTTATTGAATTTGTTGGATCTGTAACTATTTCGCCACATAACTTCATATAGGTATATGAATCGGGACAGACAATTTTAAAGGCCTTAGAATATAAATCTGGTTTGTTATTCTTTAACCATAACAATTTCGGGATTGAATTCCTCCACACTAACTCTTCGTTAAATCCCTTTGCATCTGTTAATTCTCTATCATCCATCCATGTTAATGCAGGGTGTAATGCTTCTCCATTTTTATTTATTAGTGTTACAGTACCTCTAGCAAATGAACCTGAAATTCCAACAATACTATCGGGGTTAAATTTTCCACTTTTCATAACTCTATTTGAAGTATTTTTTATTGCATTCCACCATATTATTGGGTCCTGCTCTGAGATTCCAACTGGTTGTTTTACAACGGGATATTCTTCATAAGCCCGAGCTATTTCTTTCCCGTTTATATCGAAAATCATTGTTCTTGTACCTGTTGTTCCAACATCAAAAACACATATTAAATCGCTCATTTAATCACTTTAAAAATATATTTTAAATAAATTAATTAAAAATTACTTTTTCATATTAAAGTACTTTATTTAATAATTCAGACACGTCTACTATTTTAATCTTTTCTTTTTCGTCTTCTTCAAGGCCATAAGCCAAGCCTAATTCACATAATGGACATGCAGAAACAAAAACTTCTGCTCCCGTTTCCTTTAATTCACTAACCCGTATCGTTGCTTCTTTAATCGCTAATTCTTTATCGGCCCAATGAGCGGTACCACTCCAACCACAACAGTGTACGTATTCTTTATTATATGTTGGTTCTACCAATTCCAGGCCTGGAATCTTACCGAGAATGTCTCTAATAGATGAAGTATCGTTCATATTTCTAGCAATAAGACACGGATCGTGAATCGTTACTTTTTTCAAATCATCCTGTATGTTTTTTGTTGGTTCGATTTTACCTTCATCTAACAATTTTTTAATGTATTTTGCTATGTGAATTATTTTTTTATCGATCTTAATTCCCGCGCTTTCATATCTCTTAGTTAACGTTAAAATACAACCAGGACAATCTGATACAACAACTTTGGCGCCTGTAGATTCAATTAATTCCTTGTTTTTATTAGCAAATCCTTTCGCTGTTTCAAAATCCCTAATATTAAATGCTGGACCCCCACAACATACTTTTGTATCGAGATTGGTGGAAAATTTTACTCCTGCTTTTTTAAGAATTTCAATGTTTGCTTTTATTACTTCTGGGAATTTCATTGACTCGCAACCAATATAATAATAAACCTCGTCATTACCGTCAGTTTCAACATTTTTAATCCCTTTTTCTTTATAGGTTTCGTAAATGTCGTATCCTTCAATTGTGTTTGAGCTTTTTAATTTCTTGATTTGCTCCTTGCAATAATCAGGCATTAATCCCTTATCGTTTAAATCGTCTCTTACAGTTTCTAACAAAGAAACAACTGAAAAGTCAAAAGGGCACCAGATTTTACAACTCTCTTCGTTGGAACACAAAT
This sequence comes from Promethearchaeota archaeon, assembly GCA_030615145.1. Classification (GTDB taxonomy): domain Archaea; phylum Asgardarchaeota; class Lokiarchaeia; order Sigyniarchaeales; family SOKP01; genus SOKP01. The sequence goes on from JAUWZT010000064.1 coordinate 11,379, forward strand.
ACATAAGATCAATAAATGCTTTATTTTCTTCCTTTGTAGGATCTATTTTCCCTATTGACAGATAATATCCAATTCGTGCTTTATAAGCGGGGCTCATAGTTTCGGTTTGCGATGCTTGAAGCGTACCACAGTCAAACCTGCACACATTTGGACAAAGCATACATTTAATTAAATTACCGATATCTGCTTTATATTCCCCTTCAGGGAAAAAGTTCTTTTTTGTTAAGCGCATATTTTTCATTAAAGTGGATCGGGTTTCTCTATCAGCCTTACTTATAAGTGGAAGCATCCATTTGTACTTTTTTAAAGTTTCAAAAACACCCATCTAGTTATCGCCTCCTTTCCAGGTTCTTACATATAATTTACCTGGGTTTAAAATATTCTTCGGATCGAGTAAATTTTTAATTTTTCTCATTGTATTCATGGCAACGCCCCATTCTTGATCCATCCAGTGTGCTCTATTAATACCAATCCCATGATGATGGGCTATAGAACCTCCGGCATCCAACACAGCCTTAATTGTCGTGTTCCAACACTCTTGATAAAAATCTAAGTCGGTATTTCCTTTTAGGGGCACTCCACCCCAAGAAAAATAAATTCCAACACCATTTGGATAAAAGTGTGAGACATGAGCAGTTATCATTAATAATCCTTTTACTTTATTCATGGATTCTAGAACAGTATGGTATATATTTGCCGCGTTTTCCCATAATGAAGCTACTTCAACGGTTTCAAAAACTATTTTATAAAAAGGCATAGTAGATGTTTCTGTCACTCTAAATCTGGTTTTTAACCAGTGCTCTACAGGATGATCTCCGCAATCGATACCCGATTCTTTTATACACTTCTCTCTAGTAATATCTTCCTCCAAATCAACCAATTTTTTAATACCTTCACATATAAATACAACCATAACTTTATCTTTTGCCTTTTCTATATCGGGAAAATGTCTCATTGTTTCAAATTGATCATAAATTCGAATTACAGCAGGAAATATATACTCTCTTAATATTTGTCTAATTGCTTCGAGCGAATCCTCAAAAGTAGGGAAGGCATAAGATATTAAGCTTCTTTTTTCGGGGTATGGCCAAATTTTAAGTGTCGCCTTAGTAACAATTCCTAAAGTACCCTCCCCTCCAATAAATAATTTATCAAGTTGAGGTCCTGTTGAAGCACGGGGAATAGTTTTAAAATTAATGAGTTTACCATCAGGTAATACTACTTCCATACCCAAAACAATATCTTCAATTTTTCCATATTTAGTACTAAATTGACCTGCAGCCCTATGAGCAATCCAACCCCCTAAAGAGGACATCCGAATCGATTGGGGGATGTGTCCTGTAGTATATCCTTTAGCCTCCAAAAACCTTTCTAAATTCATTCCATTAATTCCAGCTTGAGCGGTTACCGTTAAATTTTTCTCGTTTATATCCAAGATCTTGTTAAACTTTTTCATATCAAGAATTATTCCCCCATAAATAGGTATTGCGCCTCCAACACATCCAGAACCTTCAGCGTATGGAATTACAGGGATCTTCTCTAGATTTGCTAGCTTCAAAATTTCTGAAATGTGAATGACATTTTCTGGCCAAGTTATAAAATCAGGTAAACCTGCAATTAATCCTTGTATTGTCCAATTAAAACCTATCAATGTAGAGTCTTTTGTATAAGCCAATAAGTCCACTTCTTCAGTCGAAACATTTTTTTCTCCGATAATTTCAATTAGTTTTAACTTAATGTTAGACTTATTTTTAATTTCGGAGCGATTTTCCTTATATATTAATTCAAAATCTTTAAAATCCATATAAAATCAGTATTAATTTTATGGTTTGTTATCATAGTAAAATGATTAGAATTAATTTAAAATTTATACTTTTTAATATTCTAACATTATTTTTAAGAAAAACTACGAGAAAAAGCGTGTAAATTAATAAAATGTTTCTCCTGTAATTCTATTCACTTTTAAATGTCTAAATCTAGCTTGAGTTTTAATCAGATCCATATTTAGAGATACTTTCTCTCCAACCTCGGGAGGAAATAAATATTTAGCCAGTTGAATAATCATCTGTCGAGTTTCAATGCAATTAAATAATTTAAGAATTTCTAATGCGTAAAACAGCTCGGAAATTAAATCAAAATTCATATCTGCTGAAAATTCAAGAAGTTCTAAATTTCTATAAATTCTAGATGTTATACTTGATAAAACATCACATTCTTTTACCTTTTCTAAAGTATTTCTCATATAATTACAAAATAATACATAATAAGTCGCTTCAGATGAAATAAAACCATCTCTATATTGCTTTATTCCTTCCGGTGTTATTCTATGTTCTAATTCTTCCAATATTGCATAAATATTTTCTTCTATGTTACGAGTACGAAGAAGATTATAAATTTTTAAAATTACAACTAGTTGAGATGTTTCTAAATTCTTTAGATAAGATTGCTCGAAATATTGCGAATCAGCTTCTATTAATCTATTAAGTTGAGAATTTGTAAGCCACAATTTCATAAAATGTGTAGCTTTTAATAGGTAATATACTCCATCAGTAGCTTGTACTAAGGGTGCTTCAAACTCATCTATCCCTTCTTCATATAAATCCATTAAAAACTTCTTAATTTTATCTTCGTCTAATTTTATATTAAAAAGGTTTGCTAAATAAATCCCACAAAAATAGAGGTCAGGATTTTTTAAAGTAACTAACGGAATGGTAATTAACCATTCACTCATATTATTCAAAATGTATTCTTTAATATGAGAAAAATCAAATCTCATTTCTAAATGAAAAAAGCTAATTATACGATCTATCAAATATAAAAGTTGTAATTTTTCTTTTGGATCCTCTAAATCTTCTAAAATCTCAATACTTTTTTTATTTTC
>JAUWZT010000219.1 GCA_030615145.1 Promethearchaeota archaeon
AAGTTAAGGTAATCAACAATGATTTAACTAAAAATAAGAATTTTCCAAGGGAGATTGAACCTATACAAAAAAACCTGAAAGATTTAATTATGGAGGTTTGGCAAGGTAAATGCGATGTTGGATTTGCCCACGATTGCGACGCCGATAGATTGGCAATTATAGGTGAAAATGGTATATGTTATCCTGAGGATATTGGCTTAGCTCTTATTATGGAATACCAATTAAAAAATTACGAGAACCAAACAGAAGAAGTCATTTTTATAACAAATTTAGCGTCTTCTTTAATGTTTGACATAATTGCTGAAAAATACGGCGCGCGAGTAATAAGAACACCAATAGGAGAGATATTTTTAGTTGAAAAAATGTACTATTTAATAGAAGATCGAAGTAAAACTTCGAAAAATAGTTTAATTTTTGGCGGCGAAGGGTCGTGTGGGGGTGTAATGTTCCCAAGTTTTAATAACACTAGAGATGGAATTTTTGCTGCTGCTAAAATTGTTGAGATACTAGTAGATTCCGGAGAAAAAATATCAAAGCTCGTCTCTAAACTACCGAAATTCTTTTCCTATAGAAAAAGAATAAAAATCGCTACCAAGGATATAAAACTAATAATTGAAAGGATTGAACAAGAGTTGATTGATGAGGGTGAAAATGTTAACCAAATAGGTTACGATCTTAGAATTGGTAAAGAAAAGGAATGGTTCGTTCTTATTCACCCTTCAAATACAGAACCTATAATTAGAGTTATTAGCGAAGCAAAGAGCGATTCGTTAGCTCGAATTTATTGCGAAACCACAGCTGAACTTATCAAGTTAGTAATTTCAGATTTAAATTGAGACTTTTTCTATTGATTGAGTTTAGAGAAGAATTTTAAAAAAAGGAGAATTTCCCATAATTCTCCCACCTAATCCAAATAAAGGGTATTTTTGAACGCTAAATTTATAAATTATTGCGTCATATTAATCTGTATAATATTAAACATATTTGTTGAAAGTGTCATGGCTAATAAAGTATCTGGATGGAAAAAGAATTATTGTGGAATTACGGTAGTCCACGATCCGTCTATAAATAATTCATTAGCCATAAAAATTATGTTTTTTGGTTGTAAGGTAACATATCCTATTACTTTACCATAAAAAACATAAAAACAACGACATAGTAACGCTTTTTCTCTGATTCTTTGAATTTTTTTCTTAATAGACTCAATTTATCATATTTCTAACCTTTCTTACAGAATTTTCTTATTCTACTTCATTGCTTTTAATTCAAACTTTTCAAATGCGAATTCCCAAACATGTTTTTTATTATAGAAAAATAAAAATAAATTTTTTAATAAAATAGGTGAAAAAATTGTCAAAATTAAAGGAATGTACTGGAGGTAGAGTGCTTCAATCTCCTAAAGAAGATGAAATAAAAGATTTGCAGGCTAACTTGAGTAAATGGAAGTCGAATATATGGAAATCCTATATAATTCAATTTTTCATGGGTTGCCATCTAATTGCAGGAGTTTTATTACCTTTTTTCCTAATGTGGGGAAAAATTTCATTTGTCGAAGTGATGTTTTTACAGAGCTATTTCACTGTAATGATTTTAATTTTTGAAATACCATGTGGAGCGATTGCAGATCATTTAAGTCGAAAATTATCACTTATATTAGGAACATTTTCAGCAGCTTTAGCTGCTTTGATATACTCGAGTTATCCTAGTATTACACTGTTTATAATTGGGGAAACATTATTTGCAATTGAATATTCGCTGATTTCTGGCACGTATCAGGCATTTACGTACGATACTCTAAGAAAACTAGGTAGAGAACAAGAGATCACAAAAACTATGGCGCGAAGTAGAACTTACATGTTACTAGGAATTGGGATATCGGCTCCAATAGGATCAGTAATCGGAGCTATATTATCTCTGCAGCTCACTATGAGCTTGATGTTCTTCCCATTTATCGCCGCAACAATTATATCAATATCACTTAAAGAACCTAATCACGATTTAGTGAAAGAGAAGCCTGAGAAATATCTTAAAATCATAAAATCTGGAGTATCGGAACTAATAAAAAATCGAATCTTAAGGAAATTAGCATTAAACCAAATTATTACGGAATCCTTAGTATTTTTTCTTATTTGGACTTACCAGTTATATCTTGAAGCGTTAAACTTTAACATGGAATACTTTGGATTTGTAGTAGCGGCGATGACTCTAATTCAAATAATATTTACTAACTTAATACCAAGATTAGAAAAACGATACAAAAACAAAAAAATCTTTCTCCAAATATATACGATAATTCCGGGAATTGCATACATTTCTATGGCATTGATAAATTTGATACCTATTGGCATTGCCTTAATTCTAATTATTATTGGTATGGGCTTTTCAAGAAGATTTATCTTTACAGAAGGCATAAATAAGCAAATAGAGACGGAGAATAGAGCAACAGTGTTAAGCTCTATAAGTATGATTGCAAGCTTAATAAGAGCAGTTCTTTATCCTATAATTGGATATCTAACTATGGTAAATTTAGGGTTGACATTCATTTTATTAGGTGCAATGATAATTATATTTACAATCTTTTCAAAAATTAAGAATGAATATCTGTAAAGGTTTGTAAATATAAAATCAAATTTTTTTTTTAATTAAGTTTTTTCAACTAACTTTTTTCCAACTACTTGAGCGATTTCTTTAAGAGATCAGCCAACTTTTTTCCAACAACTTGAGCTATTTCTTCAAGAGAAGCTTCCTTAATACTATTCACACTGCCAAATTTTGTCAGTAGTTTATTTCTAGTTGCAGGTCCTATACCTTTTATATCATCTAAAACAGACCTTTTTACCCTTTTTATTCGTTGTTTTTTATGAAGCCTTACTGCAAAACGATGAGCCTCATCTCTGACTCTTTGAAATATTTTAAGAAGTTGTGAATTTTTAGGCAAAATAATAGGGTCCTTTTTGTTGGGAACATAAATTTCCTCAAATTTCTTTGCTAAGCCAATAATTGGAATGCCATCAATGCCTAAATCCTTCAAAACAGAATGTCCTGCGTTCAATTGACCCTTTCCTCCATCAACGAGGATTAAGTCTGGTAGCTCTAAATTACGCTCTAAAATCATGGTGTATCTCCTTTTAATTACCTCTTTCATCATAGCGACATCATCCGGAGTAGATTTTGTATAAATCTTAAAATGGCGATAATTTTTATTATAAGGGTGCCCTTCAAGAAAATAAACCATAGATCCTGTTGCATCTGTTCCTTCAATATTAGAAATATCGAACCCTTCAATTATTCTAGGCGCTTTGGGTAAATTAAAAATCTCTTTAGCTTCCTCTAACGCTTTTTTAATCTGATCTTCCTCTTTCTTTATAATTTCTTCCATTTGTATTTCTTGTTCCACAATAACCTTAGCATTTTTATTAGCAATTCGAAGCAAGCCATATTCTTCTTCCATAGGTGTTCGAATCTTTAAATTAGCATGAAAATCTTTAAGGATCTCTTTAAATACACCTACTCCATCGTAAAATTCTGGAACAACGATAATATCGGGTAAATTGTGTGTCACATTTTGGTAAAACTGTTCCATTATTGAAGGGAAAATCTCATCCTTATGAATTAATTTCTCTTTTATATTTAATATAAAGGAACTTTTATTCGATATCTTTCCTTCACGTATATGAATCATAACCATCGCTATGTATTTTTGCCCCTCGTCATTAAAGTAGCCGATAATATCTTTATTTTCCTTGTTTTCTAATAAAACACTTTGTGTTATTGTAGAATTATCTATTGCGTTGAGTTTATCTCTCCAAAAAGCAGCACTTTCAAAATCTTGCAATTGTGCCGCAATTTTCATCTTATCTTCAATCTGACCCTTTAATTCTTCAGTCTGACCTTTTAAAAACAGTTCTATTTGTTTTACATTTTCTAAATATTCGTCTTTAGTTACTGCTTCAATGCAAGGTCCCGGACATAATTTCAATTGGTAATACAAACAAGGTCTTTTTTTTTTTTTAACTTTCTTTTTACAAGAACAATAAGGGAAAATTTTTCGCAAATCTCTTAAAATTCTACTGATTTCCTTTTTATCTGTATAAGGTCCTAAAAACAAATTTTCTTGAGAATACTTTTCTGGTCCTCTTATAAGTCGGATTCTAGGGTATGTTTCTGAAAAAAATATCCCCACCCATGGATAAGTCTTAGAATCGCGCATTATTACGTTAAAACGAGGTTGATATTTCTTTATTTGTATGTTTTCTAAAATCTTTGCTTCTTTTTCGTTTTCTGTAACGATGAAATCAATAGAATGAATGTTTTTAACTAGCTCCTTAATTTTTTCTTCGTAAAAGGGATCGTTGTAATTTGTTTTTTGGAAATATTGATTTACTCTCTTTCTAAGATTTATAGCTTTACCCACATAAATAAAAGAACCCTTTTTGTTAATAAAAAAGTAAACTCCAGGTTCATTTGGCATACTTTTCCGTTTTATTTCTAGATCATTCATTTTTTTTTTAGTAGATTAAGCGCTGATTGTTTAAGTTAAATTGTAAAATCACAGAAAATATCTAAACAATTTTTTAGGAACATCTATGTATTTATAATGATAGAGGCTAAATGTTATTTGTGATTATTGAATATTGATCAAAAAATAAATGAATTATTCATTTCTTATTACAATGAAATTTATTAAAAAAAAAAAGGTACGCATAAAATTTTGTCCTAAATGTAAAAAACCTACTTTGAAAACCGCTGTTAATGTTGCAGGGTGGCTAGCACCTAACATATTTGAGTGTACTTCGTGTGATTATATTGGAGCTCTCTATATAGAGATTGATCCGAAGGATTTAGAGTTGACTCAGAATTCAGATAATGAGGATCAATAAAAGTAAGATAATAAAATAAGAATATCCTATATATTAACATTAAAAAAATTGGTGAATAAATATACAACAATTATTAAAGGACGCTGAAAGGATTAAATCCTTAGAAATTCAGGGAGCTTCAAATGTAGCAATTAGTGCAATACAATTTTTAAGCGATTACGCGCAAAGAATTGGTGAAACCATTACTTCGGAAGA
>JAUWZT010000083.1 GCA_030615145.1 Promethearchaeota archaeon
ATCATCTATAATATCTTGTCTTTTTTTATACAAATCTGTTAATTTTCGTCCTAAAATACCCTCCATTTTTTCGTCGGCAAATAAATTTGCGGCTTGATTATAGTCTAATAATTCAAAATCCTTATCATAATAATTCCAAATATAAGTCGGAATCGGAAATGATTTAAATAGAGCCTCATATATTTCTGGAGTTCCATTTAATTTAGTATTACTCGCACCTTTTTTTTTTCAAAGGTCATCAACTTATAAAACTTACTTCAAAATCAATAAATAGATAATATTATTACTTGAGTATGTTTTCAAAATATTAGATAAAAGATGTTTTATTTAACAATTCGTATTACAAATTTTTGTTTAAAAATTATTAAAAAAAAAATATTACTATTCTTCCATTTCTTTTAGTTTTCTAATTAAGAACGCTTCAGGTTCGTTTAGTTCTATCGTTAAATCGAATAGCCTTAAACTAAGTTAACTACTCTGTTGATTTCGGTTTGTAGTTGAATTACGGTAAAAGGTTTTTCGATAAAAGAAATAGCACCTATTTCAAGCGCTCGTCTTTTAATTGAATTATCTGCGCTTGTAAAAATAATTTTAGTGTGGTTATTGAATTTCATCAATTCAATGGTCGTGTCAATTCCATTTTTAACTGGCATTCGATGGTCCATTAAAATTACATCAGGTATAGAAGAAAAAGACATGAATTTTTCAATGGCTTCTTTTCCGTTGCTCGCTTTATCAACGACTTCAAATCCGAACGTCGTTAGCATCATCTCATATAACCTTTGCAACGACAAATCGTCTTCTACGATAAATACTGAAACCATTAAATCACCTTGTTTTTAATATTCAAAAATTAATTCCTTCAACATCATCATCTAGGCTTTATACTCCACCCAGATTTCCCTGTTATTATCAGTTTATAATTTTTTTTTCAAATCAATAAAATCTAGGTTGAAATAATCAACTCAATCATTTAATAATTACGAATTTAAACAAAATTCTACTAAACAAGATAATACAAAAAACATTTTTTATTTCAATTATAGTTAAAATTAGTTTAAAAATAAAAAAGAAGAAGTAGGAAGAAAAAACTTATCTTTATTTTACTTCTTTAAAAACCTTTTTGAAGAGAATCTTATGCCGGCAAACAAGAAAAACAAAGAGAAAATCAATGTTAACGGTAAATGTCCAATAACGATGTAGGCAAAAGTGGGTTCTGCTGAGTAGGCAAATAAAACAATAGTTACAACTAAATGAATAATAGAGTTCGCAATGGCAACTTTTCGATTTGGAGACAAAATACCAAAAAGAAAATTAGGAAATAGAAATAAAATTATGATATTCCCAGTTGATAACAGAATCAAAGCCGGAAAAAATCTTGTGAACAGATCATCACCATATAGATATTGAGTTAGGTCAAAAGCCGTAAAAATAAATAGAGTAGTAAAAATACTGAGTAAAATTAAAGGGTAGATAAGCGAACCGTTAATTAACCATGATATTACCACTCTAATTATGGTGGAGCTTATAACTTTTCCTTTTAAATTGCTTTGAATGTTTTTTTCCATTTCTTCTTGAATGATTTTTTCTGGGTCATAATCAGGCGAATAGGAATCGATAAATTCTTGTAAAATGCTTTTCAATATTTTAGCGACTAATTCGTTGTTATCATTTGAACTCACGATCACGGCTCCGAGTAACCGTTCGTCTTGTTTTGGGACGATGATAAGTTTATTATTTTCCCCAAGATTAACGTTTTTAACTGCCGTACCTAAGGCCTCCCTACTGAAGTTAGTTATAGATGTAAAAAAACCTATTAATAAATTGTCATCGTATTTTTGTTCTTTCTCAAAATTTTTGGAATATAATAACCTTCCGTTTTCGTCCATAATATAAAGATTTTTTAGCATACTCACTCCTCATATTTTTTCATAATTTGGTTTTAAATTTTATTTATTTTCAACAAATTCTAAATATTCTCCAATGGAGGCAGTAGATTTTTTAAAACTTTGTAAACGTGGACCAAATAATTCTGTTATCTTTACAATTACATTATTTGTATTTGATTTAAGAAAAATCTTATATTTTTCATTCTTTCTTTCTTCAATTATTACTTCAATTTCTTCCATTTCTTTTAGTTTTCTAATTAAGATCTCTTCAGGATCATTTAGTTCTATCGTTACAATCTCGCCATATTGAGGCAATTCTTTAATATAATCGTTAAAAGATCCTATTTTTGTTGCTCTTTTGGTGATCGTAAAAATTTGGTCGCAATTTAATACGATCTCCTCAGATCCATGGAAAATCATAATTACATGAAATTCTTGCTTAATTTTATCTATGTAATTGTTAAATTTTTCATATTCAAATTTTCCTAAAATTCTATAAGGTATTGAAAACATTATAATAGTTGGTGCCTGGATTAAAGCGCGTGCTATTGAGAAAAGTAGGTATTCTAAAGATGTTAACTCTGAGAACTTTTTATTTTTCTTATTTAGCATCCCAGTTACTTCCAAAACATTTTTTATAAACTTTTTTTTACGATTGAACTTATAAGTTGTTTCCAAAATTAAATCTTCAATAATTTCATCTATATTTTGACCTAATCCAGCATTTTTTAATAAATCGTTGAATACATTCTTTCTTTCTTTATATCTCTCATTCAAATTTATCTTGTATTGAAATGCTTTCTTTACCTTCATATTTGTTATTACTGAGTCGTAAGGTGGAGGTAAAAGACAAATTTTCTCTTTTTCTTCTTTTGATAACGATTTTAAGGGATTTCCGAAAATTTCCATTGACCCTGTATAATCTAGTTGCAAGCCTCCTATGATCTCAAACAGATTCAATAAGTCTAATCTATGATCAACATTATTTAAGTCGTACATTACGCCAATAGACTTTCCTCTATGAATTTTAAAAGAAAGATTATTAATTGCTTCTCCCACTGACACGTCATCAAAAACTAAATATTGAGAATTCTCTTTTAAAGGTTCGAGATTGACCTGTTTTGAAATAATTTCACAGATTTTTTCAATTATTTCAAGAACATGCGGAGGATTTTCTATATCCCAGTTTCTTATAATTTCTTCTTCGTTAAATCCTCTTTCAGTAATAATCCTTGACAAAGATTTTGAAAATGAAAAGGATGGTAAAATTGGGTATTTTTCAAATTTAATTTTTAATTTAGTAGCGAAATTGGGATAAGAGATTCGAATCTCTCTATAGTATGGGTTACTTTTTATTTGTAAATTTTCAAACTTATTATCAATTAGTTCAACCTCATTGTTCAAAATTCCTAAACGTTTTTGAAATTCTTGTCTAATTATTCTTCTCATACGCCGAATAATCTTCATTGGATTGATAAGACCATCTTCATCGAAGTCTGGTTCAAATATAATCTCAAAGAAATCAATCTCATCTTCAAGAGGGGTATAAATCTTTAATAATGGAACTCCTTTCTCAAGGACATCGCTATTAGTAAAAAATAATACTTCAATAAACGACTTTTTATAAATTAAATCAATAATAGAAGCAATTCCAAAAGTGTCTTCTCTATAAGTCATCCAAAAGCGTTTAGAAACTCGGATAGCGTCCAAGACTTTTAATCTTAATCGTTCTAATTCTATTTCTCTAGAATTCTTCAATTTCAGGCACCTCAATTAATTTATATCTGAAGAATTGTTCCATTTTAGAATCGATTTGCTTTATTTCTTGGATGGAATCTTTACCAATTTCATTTTCGATTTTTTCAATTAGTTCTTTTAAGTTTAATTCGGTAAATAATGAATAATCAGTTCCCGCTTTATTTTCAAGAACGCTTTCTATGCCATCTATAGATTCGAGCGTTTTAATTAAATTCTCTTTTAGTTCTTTGAAACACACTTCTATAGAACGTCCTTTTCCAGGTAACTGAGCTAAAAGATCTTTTGGTTTCCCGAAGTCTATAACGCCGCGATTTCTGCCGAAAATAGCAACACGATGGCAGAAGCGAGATTCTTCAGGGTAATGAGTTATTACAATTAGAGTAGTTCCAAATTGCTCGTTGATTTTTGTAAGAGCTAACCATAAGTTTTCGCGTATGATTGGATCTAATCCTGAAGTAGGTTCATCTAAAATAAGAAAAATTGGGGCGTGAATTAGCCCAATTGCAATGCTAACCCTTCTTTTTTGGCCCCCCGAAAGGTTTCTCACGAGTTCATTAAATTTATCTTCAATTTCAAGATTACGCAAAAGTCTCCTAGACCTACTTATTATTTCTTGTTCTGTTAACCCATATTGATTTCCAAAATATAACAAGTTTTCAAAGACAGTAAAATTATAATAAATTTTCCCTAGATCTTGGGGAACATAGCCGTATATTGGTCTTATCCTTTTAGAATTTTTTTTATTAATGTCCATTCCATAAATTTGACAAAATCCCGTAATTTTTCTCATTCCCAACAACCCTTTTACAAAAGTCGATTTTCCTGCCCCACTTTCCCCTAAGATTCCTAGTATTTGCCCATGATCTATTTTCATTGACACAGCGTCAACAATCAATTTCCCTCCAGCAAATACGCTAAACATTTCGCAATTAATTGCTGGAAATCTTTGTAAATAGGATGGTGTAATTTTTCCACTAAGACCTAATTTTTCTATAATTCTTTTGATTAACGAGAGTCTTTTGCGTATTTTTAAAAATATATATAGACCAATAAATCCAGCTTCAGTAAGTAAGATATAAATTAATAATTGATTCCAAGGTTTTGAATCAAAACTCTGGTTATATTTTAATTCGTCTATAATTATAATTCCATAGGGAGAATTTCGTAAATCAGCTCCAAAATCAGGGTTATCTCCTATCCCTCCTGTGTTGGTGCTTATACATCCCGAAAACCATGTTAAAGCTTCTTGAATGTTATCTGGTTGAAAGTTGTAGTCGTAAAGAGCCTTAGAAGCAAGATAGGTCACTATAAAAGATGAAGGTAAACCTAAAGAGGCCCCCATCATGGGTAGAAGTGAAAAACTTCCATCGGAAGTTTGCGCAAGCTTTAAAAAATCAATTGCGGTCATTTTAGACATTGGACCGTTAACAAAATCCTCGTAAAAGATTTGCAAACCGTAATATGTAGAAATAACGTCGCTATGAAATCCTATAATGATTGAAAATCCTCCATCAGCGTTTTGGCACGACCTTACCCATTGAGAAAGATTATTATAATGAATTTGATCCAACCCATTAATTAATTCTAGAGAAATTAATGCCCAATATGTACTTTCTACAGTGGACGCATTCTTATCGATTAAATTAGCAAAAATTATAGAATAAGACCCGAAAAGAGATAGTAAATAATCGATATCGTCCCCAACTCTGAAACCTCCATCAGGATTTTGCATGTTAGACAAGAAATTTTTTGTCAGATTTAAAGCACTTGGAAGAAACCAAGGTCGATCTGCGGGATTAAGCATTTGAAACAGTTTTAATCCACAATACGTAGCAAAAAGCGTTGCTTCTTGACCTGGTTGTGAACCAAATCCTCCATCGTTAATATTATAACATGCTTTTGTAAAATTTAAGATATTGCTTATTAGGTATTGAAATTGCGCGGTCTGTATTGAATCGAGATACCCCATACTAAAATAAGTTAAAATTCCAAAATAATTAGTTTCGATTGTTATTTGCCCAAATAGAGCGTTTTTTGCTTGGAAAAAGTGTAGCCATTTATAGTAATTAATTTTAATTTGTTTTATAACATCAATTACTTCTTGAGTAAGAAGTAACTTACTTTCTAAAATCTTAATTGATTTCATCGCTGCCCAACCAGATGTGAAATCAGACTTAGTTACATTTGGATGGGTACCAAATCCTCCATCATTATTTGAACAATTAAAGACATATTCTAACGTTTTAGAAGCGTTTGTTAAAGAAAGTCCTAATAAATCTAGCGAAGAAATGGCGTAATAAGTTGAGTGGACATCAGTAGTACCCGTTTCAGGGTTAATATACCCCCCATCGAATGGGTTATACAATGAGTTAAAATAAACTCCAATGGCTATTAGTTCACCTAAATTATAAGACATATTCATTCTTAAAAAAGCTCTTACACCATAGAAGGTCGTTTCTGGATTTGAAGCTAAAGAATCGTTTGTTAATCGATAACTACCTCCAAGCCATGTAGAATTAATAAATTCTTCAACATTTTGATTTAGAAGTAAAGAACTCTCTGATAAACTATACGCAAGTTCAATCGCACAGAATGTAGAAATAATGTCAGAATCGTTTAAGAACTGATTAACCTTAAAACCCCATCCCCCTTCATTTAAAGAAGTTGAAAGGTAATTTGCGATATTACTCGTTTCTCCAAGAATTATCTTGCGTTCAAGATACGATTTATTGGCTATTTCTAAAGTTTCGATTGCTTCATAGGTTGAAAACATATTTCCAAATCCTGCTATATCTGAATAGGATCCATCGATATTTTGTTTTTCAAAGATGTAATCAAAAAAGAAATTACGGGAAAAAGACTCAATATTTAGATTATAATTAGGATTTATTAATTCAGGAGCATAAATACTTGAAAATGTGAAATTAATAGAATCAATAGCTCTAAAATTTGAATCAATTTCTGGTTCTACAAACAGTCCTATATCGTTATGGTGTGTGCTTGTAAATGAAGTTGCCATATTTTTAACTTGTTCTACGTCTTTTTCGTCAATAAAATAAGTCCAACGAACATTTATTAAAACCAAAGTTATGATTGGAGTTCCTATAAGAATACAGACTATCATAAAATTTTTTAGTCTTTTTTCGTTTTTCCGACTTAATTTTAAGATATAATTCCACCTTTACTATTTATTTCACTAATATCCATTTCATTTTCTTTTTTTTCTTCCTCTTGGATTCTAATCTGAAAGAGCCTCCTAAAATTCGCCGTATCTCTACTCATGGAATTAATTTTAACGTCATTCTCAAATAAGTATTTCATTAATTTAGGTAAATTATTCTCAAAATTTTCCATTAATACTTCGATAGTTTCATTTCCAACGCGTAATACATTTTTGACTGAATCAAATTTTTGAACCGTTTTTATTACTTTTTGATCTAAATTCTCGATTGAAATTCTCGCTACTAAACCCCCACTTGGCAAAGAAGATATTAATTTTTGAGGTGTGTCAAATTCGAGTAATTTCCCCTGCCTTAATATCGCAGTTTTATCACATATTAGTGCCGCTTCTAAATCGTGTGTAATAATAAACATAGTTGTGTTTAAATGTTGGTTTAACTTCTTTAAATAACTGAGTATATCATAGCGTTTCGACGCATCCACACCAGTCGTAGGTTCGTCAAGAAAGAGAACTTTGGGATTATGTATTAAACCAATAGCCATTGAAAGACGCTTCTTTTCGCCCCCGCTCATCCGCGATACCCTTTTTTTCCAAGTGTCCTCAGGAATGTCTAATATTTTAAACAGTTTTTCAGCGGTTTCCCTTGCCTTTTTTTTGTTCATTCCATAAGTAGATGTAAACACATCAACATTTTTTAAAGGATCTAATTCAAAATATAAATTCAATAGTTCTAGTTGAGGAACATATCCAATATTACCTAGAATTTTTGAATGATTTCTTTTTTTACTAGGATTTAAACCCGTAACTACTACATTTCCACTCCAATTTTTCTTTTCAATTTGGCACGTTAGAACCCTAATAATTGTTGTTTTTCCAGCGCCTGAGATTCCAAACATACCAATGATTTCACCTTGCTTCACATTAAAAGATACATCGTTCACAACTTGGTTTTCCCCAAAGGTGACAGTTAGGTTATCTACTAATACCATTGTATTATCAGACGGACTTGAATTCTGCATTTTACACCTCATACTTTCTTCTTTGAAATATTATATATGAAGTAATCAACAGAAAAATGCTTACTCCTAATAAAGTAAAAAAGTCAAAACCAAATACTGATTTTCCTTTAGTAACTATTCCTGTTATCAATGGACTTCCATGAGATAAAGGAAGGGCATATGCTATTACTTGTAAATAAATCGGCATAGCATCAATAGGGATAAAAATTCCACTTAACAAAATTAAAATTAGAAATACTCCAAAAAATAATTGATTTGCTTGGGTTTTAGTTTTGCTGAATGTACTAATAAAAATTCCTATAGCAAGACCGTTAAACCCTAAAATAAATAATGCGAGGAATAAATCAAAGACTGATCCTACTAAGTATAATCCAAAGGCTAAGGCACTCATAACAAGTGAAAGATCTTGAACAATTAAAATGCATGTATAAGTGATATATTTTGCAGATAGAATCTCTGCTCTTTTAACGGGAGTAAGCAATAATCTCGCAATTGGTTTTTCTTGAACTATTATTAAGATTGTTGAGACCATCCCAACGCCTATAACCATAAAAGAGAGAACAAGTACCATATTATAATTATATGTGAAACTATAGTCTTCAGGAATCGAGAATTCTTCAAAACCATTAACATCAAATTGAGGAGTTAAATTGTTTTGGTTGACAAAAATTTTAATAGAGTCATAAACAGCATTTAAATTCTCTTGAATTTTTTTAATATCTGATGAATCTGTTATGCAATCTATTAAACCGGGATACCCCCAGGTTAACAATTCAGAAAAATCCACTGGAATAGTGATAATAATCTTAATTTTCTTTGAAGTTAAGTAATTTCTAGCTGTTTCCATCGCATAAATATCTTCAGTAGCGTTAAAAAATTGTATAAGGTTTAATAAATTCGAGCTGTTTACAGCCTTAACATATTTCGCACTGTAATCGTCAAGATTTGATTCAGTAAAATTATTTTCATTAATAAACGTGTTTGAATCGTAGGAAACTAAAACACAATCTATAGGGTTGGAAGTAGAGCCTCCAATGTTAGCGGTTACTCCTAATAAGGCAACTACAAGAGGAGGAACTATTAGCGCTATAAAAATATTGAATTTGTCAGTCCATAAAAGTTGAAATTCTTTCTTAATTTGTCTAAGTAATCGAAATGTACTATTCTTAAAATTAAATTTTTTCGTTTTAGCACCGTTAGACGATTTATCGTTGATTTGGTTGCTCTGTTTAATTCTTTACACCTCCAATTTTTTAAATTTATAAGCAATATAAGCAATTACTAGAAAAACAAATGAAATTAAAAGAATAGAAAGCACATGTTCTAAATTTAACGATAACCCTCTTAAAGTTATATCTGTTATAAGGATTGAAGCGTGGCTTAAAGGAAGCATGTCTGTAATAAATCGCGCACTCCCCAATGATTCAGGCGGCATAAGAGTTCCTGAAAAAATTATAATAACAATAAACATCATCAAGTACATTTGATTAGCTCCTTGTTCTGTTGGGCTAATTGCAGAGATAAATAAACCTATGGCTACCCCACTAAAGCCAATCATTATTAAAACTAGATAAAAATTAAATAACGAGCCTAAACTATATAAACCGAAAAATGACGTCATTACAAATATTTCTGTAGCTTGCATTATCATTATTATAGTGTTTGCAATTAGTTTGCTAAGGATTATATCTCTTTTTGCAGTAGGGGTTATAAGCATTCGCGGAAGTGGACCCTCAGAAACAATTGTTAGAGATGTTAAATTCATCGTAGTCCCAATTATTATTATTGGTAAAATCAGAGCCAATGAATAATTGAGCAATTGAGATTCCCACGAAGGCACTCCAAATTCAAGATGTGGCACCATTATTGTAAAGTTTTCCAGCATATTGATTTCAACCCGAAAAAGAGCGAGAGGTTCTTGGAGAGCTACCTCAATTGCACCAACAGCGCTTAGATCAGACCCATCAATATAATAGATTAATATAGGATTAGTTTTATTTGCTACAGATTCTGAGAAATTTTGAGGGAGTACAATAAAAACATCTATTACTTCATTTTTTAATAAATTAAAACACTGATCAAATGCTTCGTTATATTCTCCACTGTTAGTACTATTATAGTATCGATAAAGATCCCATGTTGTTGTATTCTGTTCCATTATCGAGATAAAAATGTCGTCGTATTGAGAAGAATTTGACGGGAAATTATCGTAAATAGGCATTTCATCGCGAGTTATAATCGCAGCGGTAAAAAATTTCATAGGTCCAACACCCGTAGTAAGCCCAAAAATGACAATTAATATCATAGGTATTGCAAATAATAGAATTAAAGTTCTTTTATCAGATTTAATTCTACCAAATTCTTTTTGTATTAATCCGCCTATGGTCATTATGTTAAGCTCTTACAAGAAGTATTCTATAAATTTGAAGATCTGAAAAATAATAAATGGATAATGATATTTAGACGATTTTTCTTAAAAATTTACTGCACAATTTTGTCAACTGTTTGCAATAAATTATAATCCGAAACTAGTGTTAATTCATTCATTTTCAAAAGAGACCTTCTTTTTTTGTCTTTAACAATAAATTTTTGAAATGTTTCATTATTATCATTGATAAATTCCCAAAATTCTTCGTAAATATCTTGTAATGTTCTATTATTTTTTCTATTAAAGCTCTCTTCGATCTTTTTTGTTTCTTTTTTATTATCTGACTTTTTTGGCACATTTTTAATAGAATTGTCCTTTGATACTGAAGATTTATATAACTTTAAACTATTTACAAAATTATCTTCACACTTATGTTTTAGATTTTTCTTCTTTTTGTCATTCTCGGAATCTAATTGAAAATCTACTTTTTGGTATCCACGTATTTTAAAATTTTTGTCTATAAATAATTGGAAGTGATGCTGACAAATTTCACCTTTAGGAACAGAGACGGTAGTTAGTTGAGAAGCTTGGTTAATTACGGACTTAGGAATCCGTACAGTGTTCTGTGTTTTACACACAGGACAAATAACTTGAACATATCTATTAATTGTTATAGCTTCCATACAATTCAAAAATAAATTGATTTTATCGTCTTACAATCTATCTACATCTTAGAATATAAATACCCCTAATTTCGAAAACAATATTGTTTTTTGAAATTAAAGCAGAAAAAATTCTTTATTTGTGTGAAATTTTGGACACATGTTCAATTGAATTAATCCATTCAAGAATTGCATGCATAAGCTCATTTCTAGTGTTATCGAAAGAATGACCATCCTGAAAAGCTCGGATTGTAATCTTATTAGCATTTTCTTCTAATAATTTTCTATACAACGGGAGAATATAATTCTCTATTGTAACTTTAGAATCATCCCAACCACCTATTAGCAAAAGTTGTTTACTAGCTAGAGCCTTTGAATTTAAGCGCTGGTCATACGGTGAGATATCTATATTTTGTTCCATGATTTCTTTTGGGGTTGAATTTGGAGCAAATCTAATCACATTTTCTTGTTCTTTCATTTTCTCAAATATATTATCAACAATGTTCTTGAGGTTTTTATCTTTAGAATACTCGCGCATGAATTCGCCATGATCGTTTCCAGCTATTGAAAAAACAGCATTAATTTCACGATGATTTACTGCGTAAGAAAGAGCCATACCTCCTCCATCGCTATAACCTCCAATATAGAAACGAGATGTGTCAATTTTGAAACGTTTTATTTGTTCATTTTGGTGGAGAAATGTGTAAGCAGCTTGAATATCGAGTTGTGAGTTTGCAAAGCTATATAATCCATCGCTTTTATATGTACCACTGTAATTAAATGTTAAAACATTTATTCCTTTATCAGATAATTTCTGGCCTAAACCCAGAACGTCTATTTCATTTCCAGGAATTCCATGCAATAGTACAATTGTTGTAAAGGGCCCATTGCCTTGAGCAAGATGGATTTTACCTTTTAATGTTATTTCTCCTCTTTGAAAGACAATTTCAATTGACATAAATATGATTAATTAAATCAAATTATATATTATTTTCTAATATTGAAATTTGGAGATTTCTCCAAATTTGGTTAGTGGCGACATTAACCGGAGGATACATATTTAATTCCTTTGCTATGCAAAAGGAATTGATGCATCTTATTTTACTAAGGTGTTGTCCAAAACCAAAAAGGATATATTTTCAAAATATAGAAGTGAAATTGGAGCTTTTGAATTTTTTGAGAATAGGATTTCATATATTGTTGACATAGATCTAAAATTACTTTTTATTCTTATTATTGGTTTCTCAGATAATTTCGAAAACAATATAGTTTCAACCTTCAAAACTAAATTTTAAGTTCAATAAATAATAATCTTTTATAATATAATCTTTTCAAAGGGACAAATTAAATTATGAGCGATCAAATGACTGATATGGATGTTTTCTTTAATCCTAAATCCATTGCTATTATAGGTGCTTCAGATACTTTCAAATTTGGTTATACTATGACAAATTATTTAGTGAATTCGAATTTTAAAACATATCCCGTAAATATAAATAAAGATATTATTTTTGGTCACAAAGTGTTCAAAAATATTAATGATATACCAGACGATATCGAATTAGCAATTGTCGTAGTAAGGAATGAATATGTGCTTCAAATAGTGAAGGATTCTGTCAAAAAAGGAGTTAAAGGAATAATTATAGAAACTGCAGGCTTTGCTGAAACAGGTATCGAGAAATTTGTTAAAATCCAAGAAGAAATAGAGTTAATTGCTAAAAATTCGAATGTAAGGATAATTGGCCCTAATTGCGTGGGTGTTACTAATTTTAACAACAAATTTACAACCACAGAAATAGATTTTGATCAATCTATAGAAGGGGGCACTATTTCTATTATCGCGCAGTCAGGTGTGTTAGGAAATATTTTTGTTGAATGGTCAGCAAGTCAGAAAATTGGTTTTTCAAAAACTATAACTCTTGGAAATAAAGTAGATGTTGATGAGATTGATATGCTGGAATATCTTGAGAAAGATACGAATACTAATGTAATAACAGTTTATTTAGAAGGCGTGAAACGAGGACCAAAGTTAATAGAAATATTAAGAAAATTGACTAAACCTGTTTTAATTCTAAAAAATGGCCGCAGCGAAATTGGTTCTAAAGCGATAAAGAGTCACACTGGCTCTATCGCTGGAGACGACAAAATTTACGATGCTATTTTCAAACAATATTCCGGTATTTATCGCGTAAATAATTTTTACGAGATGTTTGATATCGCTCAAGTATTTGCTACCCAACCCTTGCCCAAAGGAAAGAACATCGCAATAATTACATCTTCTGGAAGTTTAGGTATATTAGCATGCGACGAAATTGAAAGACTAGGCTTAAAACTTGCAGTTTTAAATGAGTCTACC
>JAUWZT010000101.1 GCA_030615145.1 Promethearchaeota archaeon
AGTACTTATTATGGCTATCTTAGATTAGATATAAAGTAGATATAAAAACTCCTAATAGATTAAACCTATTTTAGTTTTTTCAAAATTTTTCCTTTTTGGAAAGAAAATTTAAATTCTTGAAGTTATTACTTATTTGTTAGAATGTAAATTCAAACGTAATTTTTTTTGTATTTTTAGCTTATAATTTTTTAAAGAAAAAAAAAGAAATAAGAGGTCTATTTATGAGTATCAAGGATAATAGTTCTGTGAATCCATTAGATTTACTATTTGAATACGACCCTGGTTTAATTTTTGTTCATGATTTAAAAGGTAATATTATTAACATGAATAAAAATCTTATTAAGGCATTAGGATATAAAAGTAAGGAAAATATTTTAAAATTACATGTCAAAGACATATTACATTACGAAAATAAAGAATTTAAATTATCAAAATACTTAAAGCTCGTCTTAAATAAATCTAAACTTATTGAATACAATTTTAAACCTAAGAAAGATTCTTCTATTCCTGTAGAGGGTTTTGGATTTCCTTATAAAATAAGAAATTTAGATGTAATTGTAAACATTTCTAACTTTATTAGGGATAAGAAGAATTTACAGATAGAATTGTTAAATGCAAAGTCAAAACTCAATGAATTAATGGTAAAGATGCCAGAAATACGTCTTTGGGCATTATCACAAAAAAAATCTGCAATAGAAATATTACAAAAAGGCGGAATGGTTCTCAAAGAAAGCGAGAAAAAATATAAAGAGATTTTACAGAATATTAAAGAGGGATATTTTGAGTTTGATTTAAAAGGAAATATAGTGTTCTTTAATAAATCAACATGCAAAATTTTGGGATATTCTCCAGAAGAATTAATTGGAAAGAGTTATAGAAATTTTATGGACTTGGAAACTATAAATTTAGTTGATTCTATAAATATTGAGGAAATTGATGATAAATCTCTCGAAATTGAATTAATTAAAAAAAATAGAGTAAAAATATATATAGAAACTACAATATCTAAAAAGCAAAATACTAAGGGAACATTGATTGGCTTTTATGGTCTTTTTAGAGATGTTACTAAACGAAAAGAAGTAGAAAAAAAAATTAAACGAAAATTAGAATTTGAAAGGATTATTTCCAAGATATCATCTCTATTTATTAATCCCTTAAATTATGATAATGTAATTAATACTTCTCTTGAATATATGGGAAAATTGAGTAAAGCAAGCAGAAGCTATCTTTTTTTATTTAATAACATCAATAAAACAATGGATAATACACATGAATGGTGTGCTAAAGGAGTTACAGCGGAAAAAGAAAATCTTCAAGGACTACAACAGGATATGTTTCCTTGGTGGATAGCTAAACTTTATAATAGAGAATTTATCCATATTACGGATGTTTCGATGATGATGGAAGAGGCAGCTGCAGAACAGAAAATATTAAAACAAAAAAATATCATGTCTCTTTTAGTTTTACCCTTATATATTGGAGATATACTTTCGGGCTTTTTAGGATTTGATAATATTAGAGAGACGGGAGAATGGGATGAAGAGGATTTTTTTTTACTTCAAATATCTTCTGTAATAATTGGAAATGGGCTCAAACGCAGAGAAATAAGTAAAAAATTAAAAGATTCTGAACAAAATCTAAAAAATTTGAATTTAGAATTAGAACAAAGAATTAATTTAAGAACAAAAGAGTTGAGAGAATCTGAAGAAAGATATCGAAATTTTATCGAAACAACACCTGCTTTAATTCAAAGCGTTAGACCAGATTGTTCTTTTATTTTTGTCAACCAAACTTGGCTTGATACATTTGGATATACTAGAGAAGAAGTCCATTCATTAAATCTATTCGATGTAATTCACCCAGAATCGCAACAGCACTGCCAGAATTTGTTTTCACGAATTATGCAAGGAGAATCTCTTTTCGATATTAAAGTCACTTATGTTACGAATGATGGTAAACCAATATATTTAGAAGGAAATGCAAATCCATATTTTACTGATGATAAAGTAACAGCAACACGAGGAATTTTTCATGATATTAGCGAGCGTAAAAAAGCGGAACAAAAAGTAAAAGAATCTGAAGAAAGATATCGCAATTTGTTTGTAAGTTCTCCTTTTATGATAGTATTATTAAATACTAATGGAAAAATAATTGATATTAATCCTGCTACTTTTAAATACTATGGCTATAAAAGAGAGGATTTTATAGATAAAGATTTTCATGAACTTAAAACCTTCCCTCTAAAAAATTTGCCAATCATGGCAAATAATTTTAAAGAAATATTTACTAAAGGATTTATAGAACCTATAGAACTCCAGTTTTACAATAAAGACAGAAGTTTAACATGGGTAAATTTACAGGGTAACTTGGTAAAAATAGGAGATGAAACATATATTCAGATATTATTACAAGATATTAGCGAACAGAAAAAAGCAGATCAAAAATTAAAAAAATCTGAGGAATTATATCATAAAGCTTATGATCGGGCTAACTTATATAAAGATTTATTTACTCATGATATCAATAATATCCTTCAAACAGTACAATCCTCAGTGGAACTTAGTTTTATTTATATAAATGAATCCCAAAAAATAAAAGATATAAAGAGGTTATGGAATCTAGTAAATGATCAAGTTAACAGAGGAAAAAAATTAGTTTCTAATGTTAGAAAATTATCTCAAATTGAACAAACCCAATTCCCCCTCCAATCCACAGAGATTTGTTTGGTCTTAAATGAAGCGATAGAATACATCCAAAAAAGTATCCAAGCAAAAATGATCAACATCCAAATTGATTCTCCTTTTAAAACCATTTTAGTTCCAGCTAATGAACTCTTACTTGATGTTTTTGAAAATATCTTAATTAATGCTACTAGATATAATGAAAATCCGATAATTGAGATATTAATTAAAATTTCTAAAATAAAAATAGATGGTGCTCAATTTCTAAAAATAGAATTCATAGATAATGGAATAGGGATTACTGATGCTAAAAAAAAAATAATTTTTCGTAATGGATTTAAAGAAGAAAAACAATCTAAAGGTATGGGTTTAGGGTTATCTCTTGTAAAAAAGATTTTAGATAGTTATAAAGGACAAATTTGGGTAGAAGATAAGATTAAGGGAGATTTTACTAAAGGGAGTAATTTCATTATATTAATTCCTGAAGAGTGATAAGGAGAAAATGCCGGATTACCGCTTAGTCACCCATTTGAATTTCATTTATTAACTCAAGAAGAACTAAATAGATGGATTAGAATTTATAAGTTGAGGTTTGAGAAAATATCATCATTTCTAGAAAATTAGAAAATAATCTATAGAAAATGTTAAGCTTTTAGAATTATGTCATTTTAAATGTTTTATTCTCTTGAAATATAGTATCTAAATTTTTCGTCATCAATCTGCCACGCTTTAAAAAAATCAAATACTTTCTTAGTATCCCATAGATTTTCTATATTTTCAATACCATTATAAAGATCTGTTAAAAGAGTTTTATCACAAGGATATTGTCTATGCGAAGGATATATCTCAACAATTCCTTGATTTTTGCATAGCTTTATCAATTTTAAAAGAGTATCAAGAACTTGGGGGAATTTATCTAATCTAGGCAGGAATTGATCCCCATAATAAGCTACATCACTTGTAAAAAGTTCGCCTTTAGATGTTAAAAGACAAATAGATCCCGGAGAATGTCCTGGACAATGTAGAACCTTTACATCTATTTCACCTAAGGTAAAAAGGTCTCCATCTTTTAAAGTTTTAACTACTTTTGCGGGAGGAATTAAAAAATTTTGTTCTTCATATATCTTTACAATTTCATTAGGAGAATCTTTAAAGTAAGATACATTATAATGCTGAGAAATCATTTTTGCTTCATTTTTATGAACATAAACTTCTCCAAATTCTTCATTACCCAAAATATGGTCCCAATGAGTATGTGTATTTATAACTATTAATTTTCTGTTCTGGATCAAACTCTCTACTAAAGGTTTTAAGGGAAAAAGACCACACCCTGTATCAACTAATAGGGCAGAATGAGACCCTAAAATCAAGTACAGATTCAAAGGATCATTTGTATAAACGGGATGGACAACAGAGATGTTTTCTTTAATTACATATAAATGCTCCTTATGTTTAGAAACTTTGAAATGCTGTTGTTCACTACTCATACTTTAATTAATGATTAATTAGTTTTAATAATAATTAAAAAATATCATAATTATAATGGTAGACTATAAATTCTGGCTGACTAAAATCGAAGATGGCATCTTTTGGCTCTATCTTAATAACCCTGATAAAAAAAACGCATTTGATATTAAGGTTGTTAATGAATTGGACCAAATATTAGAAGGAGAGATAAAGCAAAATTTAAACATAATTCGTGTATTAGTATGCACTACTTCTATGGACGATATTTTTACAGTAGGGCTTGATATCAAATGGCTCGTAACTCTGGACGAATCTAAAGTAAAAGATATGACAAGGAAGTTACAGAAAATTTTTGGTAAGTTTGAAAGCATTTCAATCCCCGTTATAATGGCTATAAAGGGTTTGAATCTTACGGCGGGATTTGAACTTATGCTGTGTGCAGATATTATCATTGCTGCCGATAACGCAAGATTTGGGCAAGTTGAGACAAAATGGGGCATGACGCCTGCTGCAGGAGCAACTCAAAGATTAATTCGTTTAGTAGGACCTTTAAAAGCAAGAGATATTATATACACTTCAAGGATCATCGACGCTCAAGAAGCTTTGAAAATGGGTTTGGTCAATGAAGTTGTCCCGTTAATGGAGCTTGAGAATCGAGTCAAAGAAATGGCTAGATTGATGATACAAAATTCAGGTAGAGCAATTGCTTTTTGCAAACGATTGATTCAAAAGGGAATATATAATAACGAATTAGGGTTTCAAATGGAAGGAGAAGCTTTTCACGAGCTTTTTACTTCTGGAGAACCTAAAGAAAAATTAAAGGCGTTCTTAGAAAAAAAATAAAGAAGACTATTATATCATTTGATCTACTAAATTTAATTAGAATTACTTATTAAAATATATAATCGTTTAAGATAGTATAATTTAAAGTAATGAAATACGAAATAAATAAAGAGTAGAGGATTTTTATGGATTTTTCGTTAACTGAAAAGCAAAAAATGATAAAAAAAATAACTCGTGAATTTGCTGAAGAATATATTGCTCCAGTGGCACAAGAGAGCGACCAAAAATCTGAATTGGACCCAACTGTTTTAGAGAAGATGAAAGAATTGAAATACTTCGGTTCTTGTATTCCAGAAGAGTATGGAGGTGCTGGATTGCATAACGATACTATAAGTTTTGCGATTATAACTGAAGAGATAGGACGAGTTGATGCGTCTTGGGCCATAACTACTGGCGTTCACGCGAGCGTGTGTGCTTATCCTATTTATAGGTTTGGAACTGAAGAACAAAAGCAAAAATTTCTAATTGACCTTGCGAAAGGTATTAAGATTGGCGCTTTCTGTTTAACTGAAGCGAATGCGGGCTCTGATGCTGGAGGCGTTCAGTTAACTGCAGAGAAAGATGGAGATGAGTATATACTAAACGGCAGTAAAATTTTCGCGACGAATGGTGGGATATCAAAAACGCTCTTAGTAGTTGCTAAAACAGGCGAAAAGGATAAAAGAAAAGAACTAACTGTTTTTATCGTAGATACTGATACACCTGGTTATTCAGTAGGTGTGAAAGAAGATAAGTTAGGTGTTCGAGCATCTAACACTTCCGAGTTGGTATTTCAAGATGTTAGAGTTCCCGAAGAAAATATATTGGGCGGACTTGGGAGTGGATTTAGGATTGGCCTTCAAATCTTAGATTACGGTAGAATTTCCATAGCTTCTCAATGCGTAGGGCTAGGTCAAGCGTGTTTAGAAAAAGCCATTAAATACGCTAACGAGCGAGAACAATTTGGTCAAAAAATTTCGCGTTTTCAAGGAATTCAGTGGAAAATTGCTGATATGACAACTGACATAGAATCTGCTCGGTTGTTAACTTATAGAGCCGCGTGGATGTGTGATCAAGGAATGGACTATGGATTGTCTGGGTCTATGGCTAAACTTGTAGCTTCTGAAGCTGCAATGAAAGCAGCCCACCAAGCAGTTCAAATTCATGGAGGATATGGTACGATGAAGGCATACGCCGTTGAAAGGTATTTTCGGGACGCAAAGATGGGAGAAATCTATGAGGGTACATCAGAGATACAAAGATTGGTTATCGCTAATCATATGTTAAGAAAAAAATAATTAATTTTTTCAATTTTCTAATTTTTTGATATTTTATAAAGATTCTATTTTTAATTTTTTTAAATTTATTTCAAATAAGCTTAAAAAAATCTATAACTATGATAAATTTAATAAGATTTTATAATGTCTTTTAATAATTTGATATAACATAATGACGATTTAATTCTTCTCTAACTACATTAAAAAATAGATATTTGAAACCATGAAAATCTTTGTTTGTATTAAGCAAGTACCGGGTATTTCGGAGGTTAAAATAGACCCAAAAACCAATACATTAGTAAGAGAAGGAATACCTTCAATAATTAATCCACACGACAAGCATGCGATCGAATTAGGACTTTCAATTAAGGAAGGGTACGGTGGTGAAGTGATCGCAATAAGCATGGGACCTCCCCAGACGGAGCAAGCTTTACGAGAAGTATTATCAATGGGCGTCGATAAAGCGTACCTTTTAACTGATAGAGCTTTTGCTGGGGCAGATACGTTAGCTACATCGCACACGCTAGCCTTAGCGATTAAAAAAATATTGAGAGAAGTAGATAAAGGCGAAAAATACATTGTGATCTGTGGAACTCAAGCAATTGATGGAGACACTGCTCAAGTAGGACCAGAATTGGCAGAAGAGTTAGGAATCCCTCAAATAACATATGTATTAAAGTTTCAGTTAAAAGGCGAAGATCTTGTTGTTGTAGAGCGGGTGTTTAGAACTGAAGAGGTAGTTGTTATTGAAACAAAATTACCAGTATTAATTTCTGTATTAAAAAATATAAATAAGCCGCGAACTCCAAGTATGGGAGGAATTGTAAAAGCATATCAGGAAAAGGAAGTTCTTTTTTTAAATTCTGAAGATTTAGGCGCTAATAAAGCAGATGTAGGATTAAACGGGTCGATGACGGAAGTTTGGAAAATATTTATTCCGCAAAGAAAAGGAGATCATCTCATATTGGATGGCACTATAGAAGAAATGGTTTCTGAATTAGTTAATAATCTAAAAGACGATAAAGTTTTATGAAAGGAGGTTTGAAGATGAGTATTATTGTAGATACTGTTTTATGTGAAGGCTGTGGTGCCTGTTTAACTTCATGTCCTTATGAAGGCGTTGAAATTATCGATGACATTGCTGTTTTTACGGAAGACTGTAATTTATGTAGGGCATGTATAGAATCATGCCCAGTAGATGCCATTACATTGGTACGGGCAGAACAAATCAAAAAAGTGGATAAAACACAGTATAAAGGAGTTTGGATAATAGCAGAACATTATAAAAACGAAATTCACAAAGTTGCGTTTCAGCTCTTGGGGAAGGGGCGAGAGTTATCAAACACATTAAATGTGAATTTAACTCTTGTCATATTAGGAGATAAATTTGACGATAAATTGGAAGAGGTTGGTGAATACGGTGTTGACGAAGTTATATACGTTAAATCTGCTATATTAAAAGACTATTATTCGGACTTGTATGTAAACACATTAACCGATTTAATTACCAAATATAAGCCGGAGATTATATTAATCGGGGCTACTCCAACAGGAAGAGACTTTGCACCAAGAGTTGCCAAGCGATTAAATGCCGGATTGACAGCAGATTGTACTGGGTTAGATATCGAAGAGGAAACGGGTAATTTGATGCAAACGAGACCCACATTTGGGGGAAATATCATGGCAACCATCCGTACGCCTTCGAGTAGACCACAAATGGCAACTGTGAGACCTGGTACTTTTAAAGCAGATAAAACCGCTAAAAAGAAAGTAAGAATTATTAAAATCGAAAAAGAATTTAAAGAAAAAGATACAGCAACTAAAATCATAAAGATCATAGCAAAACAAAAGGAGAAAGTCAATCTAGAAGACGCCGAAATAATTGTTGCTGGAGGGAGAGGCGTTGGTTCAATAGAAGGTTTCAAAATTATTGAGGAATTGGCTAATGTCTTAGGAGCAGAACTGGGAGGTTCAAGAGTTCCAGTAGAACTAAATTGGCTAGGCGAAGATAGACAAGTTGGGCAAACCGGGAAAACTGTTTGTCCAAAACTCTATATCGCATGTGGAATTTCGGGAGCGATCCAACATTTAGTGGGCATGCAAAATTCAGAAATTATCGTTGCAATTAACAAAGATCCTCATGCTCCGATTTTCCAAGTAGCTCACTATGGTATCGTTGGCGATTTGCAAAAAGTTGTACCTGTTTTGATTGAAGAACTTAAAAAAACTAAGTCTGAGTAAAATTATAAAAAATTAAAAATAAAAAAGAAATATTTTCGTTTTTAGACTTTATCTAGACGACCACCGTTTATTCCTATGACCTCTCCATTCATAAAC
The DNA here is from genome assembly GCA_030615145.1 of Promethearchaeota archaeon. Lineage (GTDB taxonomy): Archaea > Asgardarchaeota > Lokiarchaeia > Sigyniarchaeales > SOKP01 > SOKP01. The sequence goes on from JAUWZT010000101.1 coordinate 8,585, forward strand.
CACGCAGCATCGCTACACAAAAATAATATCACTTGAGAAACATATTTAGATTCACCTATTCCTAAAGGAATTCTTCCTGAGTAGTATTTTCTCCATTTTCCTTCTTGTTTACTCAACAATTCACCGAGAATCGGAGTTTCAATAAGAGTAGGCATGATTGCATGGGATCTTATATTATATCGAATTAATTCTAATCCTGCAGTTTTAACCATTCCTATCATTCCAGATTTGGCTGCTGCATAATTCAATTGACCGATATTTCCCTCAGCAGCTTGACTACTGATTGCAATTACTCGCTTATCAGGATAATCAGCGATCTTTTCTTTTGGATTTTCCTTGCAATAAGCAATCCATCGCTTAGCACACGCTTGTAAAGTCAAGAAAAACCCTTTAAGGTGTGTATTTATCACATCGTTCCAATTTTCTTCTGATAATTTGTGTATCATTCCATCCTTTAAAATACCGGCAGAATGAATTAGAAAATCAACCGTTTCATATTTTTCAAACGCTTGATTAACTCCAGCTTCGACCGAATCAGATTTTCGTACGTCTCCCTCAATAAATAGGACCTCTCCGCCTGCGTCTTTAATTTCTTTCTCAACACGCAACCCATTTTCTTTATCAAAATCAAGAATTACAACTTTTGCTCCTTCGGCTGCGAAATCCTTAGCGGCTCTTTCTGCCAAACCTGAAGCTCCACCCGTGAGAAAGGCTACTTTACCATCAAATTTTCCCATTTTATTCGACCTCGAGTTTTAGTTTTTTTTATACTTTTTGTTATTTAATTTACTGTTCAATATAAATTTGAAGAATAATAAGAATTTAAAATTTTTATTATTTAAGATAGGACATTTAGATCTAGATTACTATGTATAATTATATCGCGGACTTTTATTTTGACTAGTACTATATTTTAGTTCGATGAATATAATAATATTTTTGCTACTATTTTCTTTTCAATTACGATTAAAAAGGAATTACAAGGCGTAAGAAAAAAAAGATTAAGTAATGGAATGTGAATATATTTAGCGGGAAAAACTCATTCGTGGAGGAATAAATTATGGGCTAAAATAGAAACATTCCACTACAAATAGAAAATCGAAATTTTCTATCATAATAAAGATCATTCAGATATAAAAATATTTCGAAAAATTCGCTAATTTTACAAACGCTCTATTTGAATATTCAATAAATTTACATGTTATAAGTAGGTTTGAAATAAATTCTCTATTATTTTAACTATATAATCTTAGAATTAAATATAATTGCTAAGATAACTCATAATTTTAATTAAAAAAAAATATTTTTCTCGCACCCAGTAAATTAAAAATCAATTTATTTCAAAAATATTATCCAAATTAGTGTACAAAATTTTTGATCGCTAAGAATAAAATTGTAAAATGTACGATTTTATTAAGAACTTAATAAGGAAAAAGTCGTCATAAAATGTGAGATTAATACATCGTACTCAAATACCACTTTGTTTAACTTATTATTTGTTTTCTATTTGATTTTTAACCATATCTTTTAACCTATTAATAGAAATGAGGGGGGGAAAATGTTCCCATTATCATAAATAATGAATAATTTAATTAAATTTAAGAATCTAATTAAAATTATTAAAGATTGTAAGTCTCTTAATTTTTAAAGAAATTTAATCATGGAAATTAAAAGTTATAATTTATTGAACATAGGGGTGGGTGGCCAAGGCGTAATTCGAGCAGCGCAAATTCTTTCATATGCAGCTTTATTGGAAAACTATAAAGTTAGAACTGCTGAAACGCATGGTATGGCCCAAAGAGGTGGTTCAGTTGCGTCATATCTTCGATTTGGTACTGAGGTGGAAGGACCACTTGTTCCACGAGGGAAGACCGACGCTGTTTTGGCTTTTGAAGCAAGTGAGGCGGTTAGGATTTTTAATTATGCTGGACCACAAACTGTCTTTTTATTAAATGCGAATATCATTGTTCCTCCTATGATTCATCAAATGGGTATGGACTATCCAGATATAAAACAAATAGGCGAATTTTTGAATAATGTCTCTCAAAACATATATTTTATAAATGCTGATGAGATGGCAATGAATTTGGGAAATCCTCGAACCATGAATGTTGTTATGCTAGGCGTACTGTTAGGTTCACAAGCTATACCCCTTAAAAGGGAGTCTCTTGTACAGGCTATTTTGAGCTATCTCCCAACAAAAGTACACGATGTAAATAAAAAAGCTTTTGAAATGGGAATTGAAAAGGGAAAAAACATAAGGAGGGATTTTAATGAGTAAACCCTACTATGCAGAAGACAATCCCGGAAAAAAAATCGTTATGTTAGGTAATGAAGCAATTGCTCGCGGAATTTTGGAAGCAGGCGTTGTCATTGGTGCGGGATATCCGGGCACTCCATCGTCCGAGATATTGCCAGCATTAGCGGAAATGCAAAAATATTTTCCACATCTCAAATTAGAATGGAGTATTAACGAAAAAGTAGGTTTTGAAGTAGCGTACGGGGGATCTATGTCAAATGTACGCGCAGTTGCGGTAATGAAGCATGTTGGGTTAAATGTCGCATCAGATGCGTTCATGACGGCTTGCTATGCTGGAGCTCGAGGTGGAATGGTGGTAATCTCGGCAGATGATCCTAATTGCTATTCTTCTCAAAATGAACAAGATAATCGATATTTTGGGCTTCACGCTTTAGTACCGGTGTTTGAACCCGCGACACCACAAGAAGCAAAAGAAATGATAAAATATGCTTTTGATTTTTCAGAAGAATATCACTCTTTAGTATTATTTCGGACTACAACCAGGTTGAACCACGGGAGAGGAGACGTTATTCTTGGAGAAGTTAAAGAAATTAATCGGGATTACGGTTTTGATTGGGATCGTTCCAGATGGGTTTGTTTGCCATCACACACAAGAGTTTTGCGTGTTAGATTGTTAGAAAGATTAGAGGACATCTCTGAATTTGCTGACGAATTTCCTTTTAACTCATTAAAATTATCAAAAGAGAGAATTAACGGCGTTAGATATGGATTTGTTGCTGCAGGCATACCATACTCTCAATTACTAGATGCTCTTAATTTTTTCGGTATTACTAATAAAGTATCAATTTTAAAACTCGGGTTAGTTTATCCTCCACCTAAAAAACTAATCAAAAAATTATTCGATTCTGCGGATGAAATTGTAGGTCTTGAGGAGCTAGAGCCATTTATTGAAAATATCTTAAAGCAACTAGCATTCGAAGAAGGCATCCCAAAAGAACTCAAAATTCATGGTAAAGACTTGTTTCCTCAAAATGGTGAATTCTCTGCAGAAATTTATTTAGAAAATATTGCTAGTTTGGTTGGATTGCCCTACGAAAAAGTATCTGTGCCAGAGAATATAATGATT
>JAUWZT010000114.1 GCA_030615145.1 Promethearchaeota archaeon
TAAACTTTGACTCCAAAATTTGCGTTTATATAATTTCTAATATGTTCTTCTACTTCAGAGATAGTTTTTTTTCGCGTTCCTACAATTAATTTACCTAAAGGCTGAGAAAACTTATGTCTTTCGGTTGTGGGGATTTTTAAATTTTTATCTATCTTAAATCACTCCATTTTTATATTTTTTACTTTATTATAGAGATTAAAAGTTAAAATAAACAATAATACCCACAAAAATAGGCAACCAACAAAGATGCTAACGTATATTCCTGCGACTACATTTTTTAGAAGCAAAAACAATACCATCGTAATAATAATTAATGCCACTTCAATGATTATCATAATTCTTGTTTTCAACAAAAATCTAGATTTTGACATATTTTTCTTACAAAAAACCAAAATTTTATTTTTTATTATTTCTTTAATTTTTTATAACTCAGAATTATCTTTAAATTAACTGATTATCTGAGAAAAAGAGTAATAAAAAGGTTCGAAATGTCGTTTAATATTGAAATTTTGGAAGAAAAAATAAACCCATTAATCGATCGAACGGAATTAAAATTCAGAATCGATCATTTTAATGCCGGTACACCTAATAAGTTAGATGTGAAGAAGAAAATTGCAGCGTTAAAAAACGCAAACGAAAAATATACAATAATTCGAAAAATTAAAACTCATTTCGGTAGCTCATATGATGAAGGAGTAGCAAATATTTACAAGAACGCTAAAGAACTTCAATTCTATGAGCCTTTCCATATTCAAGTGCGGAATTTACCCAAAGACACGCGAGAAGAAATTTATAAATTAAAGAAAAGAAAAGAACCTTACAACCACTTATTTGAATACGAATAAAATTATTAAATTAATTAAAAAATAAATTGAAGAATTTATGTCAAACGCATCCAAATTTTATAAAATTGAAGATGGTAAATTAGTTAGGACACACAGAGTCTGTCCTAAGTGTGCCCCCTCGGTATTTCTCGCGGACCACTACGATAGATGGTCGTGCGGAAAGTGTGGATACACTGTATTCAAAAGAAAAGGTAAGAAGGGAGCTGCTACAGTTGCAAGACATAGTAGAACCCGAACCCCTCGAAAACGCACTAAGTCAACTTAAACTCTAATAATAAACTCCAAACTATCTTTTTCAGTACCTCCTTTTAATACACCATTTTAACATTGCTATATTTATATTAGGTGATCCTGATGAAATTAAAAAAAGTTTTAGGTATTGAATCTACGGCTCACACTTGGAGCGTGGGTATTATAGGTTTTGATGGAACGGTATTTAGTCTTGTTAATGATATGTATATTCCAGAAAAAGGTGGTCTTCATCCAGCTTTAGTAAAGGAGCAACATCTTAATAATTTTATGAATATTATAAATCAGGCGTTATTAGAGGCAAATATTTCAATACATGATATTGATTTAATCGCGTTTAGTAATAGCCCTGGTTTAGGACCTATATTAAAAATTGGTGCCCAAGCCGCTAGAATGTTGACTCAACTGTTAGATATTCCAATTGTAGCGGTTAATCACTGCATTGCTCACATAGAGATTGGACGACTAATGTGTAAAATTGAGGATCCTCTAACTTTATATGTATCAGGTGGGAATACGATTGTTAGTGCATATGAGTCTGGAAGATATCAAATTTTTGGAGAGACTCTCGATATCCCTATTGGTAATTTAATAGATTCCTTTGCCCGAGATGTTGGATTACCCCATCCAGGAGGTCCAAAAATCGAAAAATTAGCGTTTAACTCAAAAAAATATTTGTCTTTGCCTTATGTTGTTAAAGGTATGGATTTATCTTTTTCAGGACTCTATACGGCCGCTAAGAGGTTATTAGAGTCCAAAGATTATAATAAGAAATATAATTTAAACGATGTTGCTTATTCATTGCAAGAAACTGCTTTTGCTATGTTAACTGAAGTTACCGAAAGGGCTTTAGCTCACACGGAAAAAAAAGAAGTTTTATTAACTGGTGGTGTTGCAGCTAATAAAAGGTTGCAAGAAATGATTAAATATATAAGCGCAGAACATGGCGCGAGGTTTGAAGTTGTTCCTTTAAAATACGCGGGGGATAATGGCGTAATGATTGGATGGACTGGTCTTCTAAGGTATAAAGCTGAAGGGGGTCATACAGTTTTGGAAACGCAAATAAACCCTAAAGAACGCATGGATCAAATCACAATTCCTTGGAGAGATTAGGTGGTTTAAGAGATTGATTGATGAGATTGTTATAGAAAAGCTTTTACACAAGGGTGCTGAAGCAAGTCTTTTCTACGGTCATTGGTTTAGTAAAGAAGTTATATTTAAACTCCGTAGCCCTAAAAATTATCGTATAGAGCAGCTCGATAAAAAAATACGCGTTACTCGAACCCTTAACGAGGCTAGAGCTCTGATAAAAGTTAAAAACTATGGTGTGAATGTTCCTCAAGTTTACGAAATTGACACTGAGAACTCTACAATCGTAATGAAGTATATTAAAGGAGAAAAATTAAAAGATTTTATGAATTCATTAGAAGACGATAAAAAACAGCAAATCTTTAATGAGATCGGTAAATATGTCGCTATTTTACACAAAAATGGCCATATTCATGGTGATATTACCACAAGCAATATCATTATTACTCCAATTCAAGAAATTTTCATTATAGATTTTGGACTCCACAATTACTCCGATTCTATTGAAGATAAAAGCGTTGATCTCCATCTTTTTAAAAGAGTTTTACTATCTTCTCATGGTACTGATTATAAAATTTGTTTCGATGCCTTTTTAGACGGTTATCGCACAGAATATGGAAAAGCAAAAGTAAATGAAAGCAAAGAAATCATAAGAAACATGACTACAATAGAAACAAGAGGTCGCTACATCAAAAAGGAAGATAGAAAATAATGTAAAATTTTTTCACACTACCTTAAATTCTTAACATTAATTGTTCAGTATAAAGATAAACACATCAAAATTATTTACATCTGATATAGAGCCCTTTAAATACCTTCATATTAGGAGAGATAATTTTATATACAAGTTTAACTTATAATTTATTATTAAAAAGTTGGAATTTATTAAGGGCTAAGAATACTATAGCATTTGTAATTCAAAATAATACCTCCTTTTGAATTTGAATTTAAAAATTAATAAGATTGGGGTAATTTAAATTGCCAAAAAATAAAAAAGAGAAGAAACCAAAAATGCGAAATATAACTATCAACATACCTGAGATATACGATGAAAATATTCAAAAACTAATCAAGATGAAAATAACAGCTAGTAGATCAGAAGCGATTAGAATTGCTATCCGCGAGTTCTTACATACCGAATACGATAATCTGAAATTATTAGGATATTTTGACCAAGTAGAATAAAAATAAGAATTAATTTTATTATCTTCGCTTACGAATTTTTCGTGCTTCTCTTTCAACTTCCCTTAAAACAACAATATCAGCAACTTGTACGGGCCCCTTAACATTTCTCGTAAGAATTCGATTTTTATCGGGTCCTTCAAGAATTCTAACCTTAATTTGATTGATCTCGCCGGTTAAACCAGTTCTACCAACAATTTGAAGAACCTCGGCAGGAATAGAGGCATCATACGCAGTTTTTCCTTTTTTTTTCTCAATCTTTACCAAGGACTTTCACCGAATTATTTTTTTAATGCTTCTAACTTTTTTAATATATCTTCTAAAGCTTTATCGTTTCCAGTTCCAATAGTTTCAATTGCTACAGCAGATGACGCGATGTTAATTCGAGCGGCGTTTCCCAATTCTTTTTTTGTTGCAACATAACAAAAGGGAATAGATTTTTCTTCGCAGAGCAATGGCACATGAAACAAAATTTCAGGTGGACTTACATCTTCCGCCATAATAACAAGCTTCGCGAGGCTCCTCTCTATTGATTTGGTTACCTCGTTCATCCCTTTTCTTATTTTCGAATCCCTCGTCCCTGCGATAACGTTTAATGTCTCTTTAATGTCGTTTTTTAAAGCGTCAGGAACTTTATATTTTATATAACTCATTTTTTCTCTTTCCAATATATATTTTTAATATATTATCATAAATCATCGATTTTTAATGTAGTATTAAATATAGGATTTAAAATAAAATTTTGGATTTACGCTAAAAATAAGACATCATGGATAAGATCGTTATTTTTAGAATATGAATGTAATAAAGGTAAAATTTTTTTAGAATAATACTTTTAATTATCTATTATGATTATTCCCATAAGATGCTTTTCATGTGGCCGCCTTGTGGCCCATATCTATAAACCTTATTTGGAGCTTATTGAAAAAGGAGAAAGCGCTGAAGACGCTTTTAAAGAGTTGGGTATTGAGAGGTTCTGTTGCAAAAGAATGATCGTTAGCCATGTAGACTTGATAGATGAGCTATTAAAGTTCCCAAGGCTACAATAAGCTAAAAATGTTATCTTAAATATAGTTATTCAGAATTAGAGTCAAAAAAGTAATTAAAAAGGTAATATTTTTACTCTTTCCCATAAACTTTCGTCCATCTTACTTTCCGCGGGTTTCTTCGTTGTACTAGCATGGCGACTCTACATTTATGCGTACAGAAATTTAGAATAGTTCCATCTTTCTTAATGTACATGTGTCCCCTTCCTATTAAGACATCTCCCTGGCAAAAAGAGCATTTCTTTACTTTAACCATCGAATTTTCATCTCGCTCTGTTAATTAGATTATTCTTCTTTCACTTTAAAGAGTTCAGTTTCTCCATATTTTACAACTTTAAGATTAAGTAACGTCATATCATAAGAGATTTCGTTTCCCCTAACCATTTTTCTTCTTTTTTCTCCTTTTCTCTTTGGTTTATAACCAATAGCTCTTTTTGAAACCAAAATTCTCTTTTTTACGGGGCCATGAACATCTTTTCTCATAGGGAAACCGCTTTCGTCGGAACCACCCATGATTTGGAACTCGTAGTTTGGAAAACCAATTAGACCCCCTTTAATTATCTCTCCGATCTTCATCCCCTCAAAGCGGAATTTCTTCTCATCGATCTCAATCAATTTAGATAATCCCTTTCCTGGGCCTTCGCTTCCCCCAGAAATGTTAAGCTTGTATACTCTTTTCTCTGAACTCATAATTATCAGACTAACCAAAAGGAAATTATTAAAAAGAATGTCCTAAAATTTAAATATTTTATTGATTTTTGAGGTTTTAGAATTTTTCAGAATAATTTATTAAAAATAAAATTTATTTTAAAGATCAGTACCTATATTAAAAATATAGAAATAAATTAAGGAAAAAAAAAAAAAAAAATTGCAAATTTTTGAAGCGCTTGAGTTAAGAGAATTTCCTTATTTCTTGACTGTTGATGTTGATGAAGGAGAAATAGTTAGAGATATAGTCAACGATCTTAATAGTCGTAAAGTTTATTTGCTTATAGATCACGATACTAAAAGGATTTGGACTTACAATGGCCCTAATAGCTCTTTAAAACTCCAAATTTTCGGAGGAATTTTAGCGGGAATGTTCCGTAAACAATTAAGATTGTTCTACAGAGTATATTCGTTAAATTTATATTCTAAAGATGGTCCTGAGTTTCAAGAAGTAATGAATAAACCCATTGGAGCTGGAAGAGCAAAATCTATAGATAAAAAGGATTTCTCTGATTCAAGAATGCAAAATACAAAGCGAGAAATGATTATTCGCAATCCCAGATTAAGTAGAGCTATGGAAAATATAAATCTCTGTTCTAAACCAGAAGATCTTAAGAGAATCTTTATAATTGTTGGCGGTATTATTTATTCCGAAGAAGAGGTTCCAGAAGCTATGCTCATTGAGGAAAAAAGTTCCGTTAACCTTGTAAAAATGGGTAGACTAAATAATGGGTTCACATTATTTGATGATCGAAACTATTCTACACGAATAATAGTAAAGGATAGGGTCATTCAAGGAATTGAGCTCTTTGTCCAAAATAACGATCAAATGCCCTCTTTACGCATTAAATCGCCCATAATTCACGAAGATAAAATAAGTGAAGAAGGAGATATGGAAAAATTGATTAATTCCTTTGAAATTCCTGACTCGCTACCAGATATCGAAGCACCGGAAGGCGAAAACCAAAACAAAAACACTTGAAAAAGCTAAAATGATTCTTTTAATAAATCCTAAAGCTAATAAACCTTACTGAGAAATACAAAACCGATTTCTTTAAAATACATAACAATATTAATATTTATATTTATCTACTCTCTCACTTTTTTCAATTTCATTAAAGATAATTTTAATAATGGAGAATTAACTCTAATTTAATGTAGTAAAGTATTATTTTATAATATCTAAAAAATATAGAATTTTAAATAGATAATAATTGCGTTGTTTTATATGGCTAAAACTGACTATTTTATAGGAGAAGCACTTCTAGGTTCTGGGAGCTCATTAGCTCATATCGATCTAATCATCGGCTCCAAAGACGGACCCGTGGGAATATCTTTTGCTAATGCCCTAAGTAACCCTTCAATAGGTCATGGAGGGCTTCTAGCGTGTATTAGACCGAATTTAATAACCAAACCTGTTAGTTTGGTAATTCCAAAAGTAACTGTCTCAAAAATGGAAGATGCTAATAAGATTTTTGGGCCAGCTCAAGCTGCTGTTGCTAAAGCAATAGCGGATGCTGTCGAAGAAAACCTCATTCCGATGAATAAACTTGATGAATGGCTTTTAATTGTGAGTGTTTTTATTCATCCTGATGCGAATGATTATAGGAAAATATATCAGTATAATTATGGTGCTACAAAATTAGCTATTCAAAGGGCTTTAAAAAATTATCCTCCAATTGAGAAAATTTTCTACGATAAGGATCGCGCGAAACATCCTGTTGCTGGATTAAGAGTTCCAAGACTTTGGAGACCGCCCTATATACAAGTTGCTTTAGATGCGCCAAATTTGGAACATCAATTGAAAGTTGTTAAGCAACTCCCAAAAAGCGATAGAATCATTTTAGAAGTTGGAACCCCGTTTCTTAAGAAATATGGAATGGAGGCAATTATAAAGATACGGGAGGTTGCTCCGGAGAAATTCATTGTCGCTGATTTAAAAACGCTTGATGTAGGCAAATTAGAGGTGGATTTTGCTTTTGATGCTACTGCCGACGCCGTAGTAGCAAGTGGTTTGGCATCTCCCAAATCAATTGATAAGTTTCTATTAGAAGCAAGACGTCTTGGAATTTATGGGTTCGTTGACACAATGGAAGTGGTTGATCCCATCGAGAAATTAAAGCAATTGAAACAAATACCAGATGTTGTCATTCTTCATAGAGCGATAGATGTAGAAAACGCCATAGAAGGTTCAGATGCCGCCCAAAAACAAAAATGGCAATTCGTTCCTAAAATAAAAGAACTGTATGCTGATAAAAAATTAGCATCAGGAAAAGATCGCGTGTTAGTAGCAGTTGCTGGAGGGATCGAACCATCTACAGCTGAATATGCTCTAAAAATGAAAGCAGATATCTTAATAGTCGGTAGATATATTACTTCCAGCAAAGACATTAAGAACTCCATGCGTCAATTCATCAACATCTTGCCGGGATACTCTGATATAGACCTAAAGCGGATACATGTAGACGACGACGATATTAACAGCCTAAAATCTAAATAAATTTTAATTTTTTACCTTCTCTTTTTATTTCCCATAATAAAATCTTAACATCCATTAACTCTTAAAATTAAAAAAGAAATAAATAAAGAAATAAAAACCAAGAATTCAGTTCAGTTCTAATTAAAAAGCATTCTCCATTTCCTATTTTCAACAATTCCTAATATTTCAATCAATTAAAAGATAACTACATTTATATAAATTGAATCATATTATAATTAAGAAAAATCCTTAAAGTAAATCAGTGAATAATCTTGAGCGAGATTACCATATTCTTTATAATGGGAGGTATTATTTTTGTTGTTTGTTTTGTAATTGCTTACTGGATTATAAGAAAGATTTTAAAATCTATTAAAAAAAAATATATTCCAAAAATTGCGACTAGTTTCAAATGTTTGGATGGCCATGTTGTAAGATCGAAAGGGGAATTAGTAATCGATAATCATCTCCATCGCCTTGGCATCGAACATGAATACGAAAATACGATAAGAATACGAGGTATGCCGCTTAAATACGATTGGTATCTTCCAAAAGATAAGATTTATATCGAATATTGGGGTTATTACGGGAAAAATTACATGAGGAGAAAAGAAGAAAAACTTAGCCTTTATCGAAAAGGGAAGTTAAAGTTAATCTCAATTGAAGATATTATGTTAAAAGATATTTATACCAATCTAGAAAAGGAATTGAATAGATTTATAAAAAAAGATACAATAAAAAGACACTGTCCTAATTGCGGAATAGAATTAGATAAAAGGTTTTAAGAAAAAATATGATTAAACTTTATCCTTTTCTTCTTTTTCTAATTGTTCTCTTTTCTTAAAAAGATATATGACGAAAAGTAATTACTTTTAATATAAAACAAGAATTCTATATAGTACCTCACACTTCTTTAAATAGATATAGAACAGGTGAAATACTATGGAAAATGATTTTTGCATCCACACATTTAAAGGGGAAAGGTTACTTCCTGAATCTGTTCAATTATCTCCTGATGGTAAATATGTAGTAAGTTTTGCTTCTCATGATAAAACCTACATTTGGGAATTATCAAGTAGAAACTTAATAAAAACTTTTAATGGCTTAAGCTGGAATGCTGTATCTGCTGATGGTAAATATATTGCTGGTGAATGGACAGATAAAAGAACACTTAAGAAAAATTTAAACATATTTAGATTTCCTGATGGACCATTAATTAGTACAATAAATATTGAGATAAGAACTCATTATTGTATACTATCAATTGACTTCTCACCAAGTGGAGACTACATAGCAATATTTGTAAAAGATATGGATAATGATAGAGAACACACAGAAATCTGGGATTTAAAATCCAATAAAATTGTTAAAAAATTAGAAGATTATAATTTTTGCATAATCTCCCATAACTGGACATATATTATTTTCATGGATAACGATAATAATTTCCTTATTAAAGATTTCTGGTCTGAAGACTTGATAAATAAGATAAAAGGTGATACAGAAGATTTATGGGCAATTCGGACATCTCATGATGAGAACTATTTTATTGCAGGTTATGGGGAAGACTTAGATAAATTAGAAGAAAATCCTCAGCGGAATATGTATATAAAAGTTTGGAATATCAAAACAGGAGAGTTAATTTGGGATTTAAAAGGATCTAGGTTTGGGTCAATATCCACTATCTTTTCACCTGACGGAAACTATATCGCTTCTGGATGGGCTGAGGGAACTTTGATAGTCTGGGATTTTCAGAGCGGAAAGCAGAAGTTAAAATGGCAAGGACATGATGATCACATCTCATCACTCAGTTTTTCTCAAGATGGAAATCTTTTAGCTAGTAGTTCATATGATGAAACTATTAAAATATGGGATTTTGCCGGATTAATCCAAGAAAAACAAAGAATTGAAATCCTACACACAAAACAAAGAGAAAAAGAAAGGCAATTAAAATTGAATAACAGAAAAATTATTAAAAGAATGTTGTTAGATTACAGTACTAAATTTGCTCGAATTCAAGTAAATGAACTAATTGAAAAAACAAAAATAAATAATAAAGACTTAATCATTGATGTAATAGTAGAAATGATCAGAAACAATGAGATCTACGCTGAATATTTTTCAAGTAGTAAAGCTGTTGTATTTAATCAACAAGCAAACATAGATGAAATTGATCGCTTAATGGCCACTTATAAAGAGTGGGAGAGTAAAAAAGAGAATAAAAAGTAAATTAGCATAAAAATAACCAAGTTTTATCACCTAAGATGTAAAATATTTCTAATAGAGCTTGAATAATAACTATTCTCCTTTTATATCCCCATCAAACTGTAAGACATTCATTCTTATTGAAGTCTTTTAAATTACTAATTATTCTTCTTTTTTGAAAATTAAGACGTTATTTAATCTAAATTTGGGTTTTTTATTATTTAATTGTTAAAAGATTTTCTTTACAAATTTATAAATTGTGATTAATTGGAATTATTTATGCTTTATAGGGGAAGATTCAACAATACAAGATTTTACTTATTTATTCCCTCACTAAAAAGTATTAGATTTATAATTTTTGTTTTCCATTAATAAAATAATTACTTGTTGAGGTTCATTAGATGGGAAATGATGAAGGTTTTTGGGAGAAATGGAAGGAACCTTGTGTCATGGGTATAATTTTGGCATTAGTGTTGTATATTCCATATGTTTGGCAATATATATGGCAATATGTTGTAATTATCGTTTTAGTTATTCTCTCTGCTGTAGGAATTTTTCTTATTTATTTAAAACTTAGACGAGAAAGAAGGGATAGGATAGATGCTAAAATAAGCAGAAGCTATGAATTGAGAAGGATAGAAACACAAAAAGCAGAAGTTATACTCCTGTATGAGCAAGGATTAGCAAAATTTGACCAAAAAAACTATGAAGAAGCATGTAAACTGTTTAAAGAAGCATTGGATATTATTTACTATGGGCAAGATATAGACATTAGAGAAGAAATTAGATCCAAATTAAAACAATGTGAACAAGAGCATAATTTAATTTATATCAATAAAATTAATTCACTAATAGAGGAAGGCGATAAAAAGCAATCGCCTATATCTATATCTGTATATGAATCTGCTCTTAAGCTCGTTAATAAATTATTTGTGTCTACAGATCCAAATATCCAAATTGAAAATATGATCGTAGATAAAATAGATAAAGCACTAAGAACTGAGATTCATTTATTACACGAAAATGCAAAAATACTTAGAGAGAGTAAATTATTCGATAAATCTTTCAAGAAACTAAATCTCGCTTTGCAGTTAGCGAAAAAAATGTCTAACTCAGAATTAAAAAATAATTCAATCAACGAAACTAATGAGATTCTTGATCAAACCTATTTTATAGAAATTGATATTATAATAGAACAAGCAGATAAGCAAAGAAGAGAAAACAATTTTAATCAATCGATAACTCTTCTTAATGGTGCCTTATCGA
>JAUWZT010000216.1 GCA_030615145.1 Promethearchaeota archaeon
TGCAATTAAATTTTCTTTCCTCCAATAGTAAAGTAGCCCTAATAATAATGAAATCGCAAAAAAGGGAAAAAAGTTTAAAAAGAAACCCACTATAAAAGATGTTAATGATCCAGGATAGAGGAAAATTCCAATAAGGTGAATGGACGAAAATATTAACGCTGTAACTAAAAGACCCCAAGTTTTCCCTAGACTTCTTACTAAACCCTTTTGTAAAAAACCTCTAAAAAGCACTTCCTCTGATGTTCCTATTATTAATATCATTATAATGGCTAACCATATAATACTGAGAATATCAGAAGAGGAAATGAGAACATCCACTTCACCAGAAGTCCCAAGAAAATCATATACTATTTCATGCCCAAAAATAAAGGTTAAAATTACCTCTATAATAACAGACACTCCTAGCACTAATAATACTCCAAGAATCGCAAAATCTATACCTAAAAGAATTTCTTTTATTATTCTTTTATTGCTAAAACCTTTAACAGTAAATCCTAAGAGAATCAATCGATTATTTAAACTTGGTTTTTTTAGATATTTGCCAATATATAACATTGGAACAATAAACAAGATTAATTCGATAAGGGAACTAAAAATAATGAAATATGGATTGGCTAAGATATCGTAAATACCAGCTAAGCTAAATGAAAATAATACATATACGAAAACTGCTAAGAATGCTAGGAAGTTCATTAAAAGAAAAGCCATTGTAGTTATTTTAATAGAAGCAGAACTACTCCATAGCTTTTCTTCTTTTAGATTCAAGAGATCGTCCTGTGAGAGTTTTTTTCTTAAAGGTCTAATGGGTTTGAAACTGTAAGGTTTATAGGTAGTCGAATCCCGAGAAACTAAAGATATTGTGTTTTTACGTGGAGGCATCCTCATATGGGTATTGATGTAGATTAAATCCACACCACATTTGGTGCAAAATTTAATATTCTTCACTTCTGGGATTTTAGTTCCACATATAGGACAATACGACCATCTTAACTTAATTTTAGCGTCCGAATTGTCTATTTTATCATTCTCATTCATTCTTACAACAAATTAAGATTTCATGATATACTTGTTATAGTTTATTATTATTTCTGGTTTAAAAGGATAACGCGTATAAAATACTATTGTCATTTTAATGTGTAAAGTAGCAAATTAGCATCTGACGCTCCCAAGCAATAGGATTAACAAACCCATATCTTTCGAACTGGATAGGCTTTTTCAAAGGTATATTTTGAAGATTATTCTCTCCATATCCCATAGACACTGTTCCATCGGGTTTTATGACCGAAACTTTTACATTTTCTTTTTTGGGCACCCAATGTATTATGTTGTAGTCCCGATTTAAATCAAAGCTGTGGAAAAGAGCTTGAATTTTACTATCGTTTTCCTTTATATATGTTATTTGTATATTTATAAGATCTTTTAGGCGTATTATTTGTCCGACATGAAGTTTAACCATGTCTGCTCGAGATATTAGGATCAACAACCTATTATTGATCGCATCAACTCTAATTTTTCTCTTTCCTTTTTTGGGATCAGAAGGTTGTAGCATAGGTTCAGCTATGAAATTTGAAAATGGAACATTGCTAATTTCGATAATAACAGGTTCTTCGACGAAGAAATATCTATTTGAAAGTGAATCAATAATATCTTTATTCTTTGAATAAAGCCAGTTTACCGAGAAATTTATAGCATTAATGGATAATCCTAAATCTAATAGCGTGTCTTTTAAAGCTTTTGGTTCAATACCTCTCATTTTTAACGATTGAAGGCTCCACGTACGAGGGTCGTCCCAGCCGCTATAGGTGCCATTAGCTATATTATTTCGAGCTTTTGTTTTACTTAATAGATTTTCTTCATTTTTACTCAAACCCGAAAAGTTTAAGCGCCCATAATGGATAAACTCTGCCTTTTTCCATCCGAAATGGTCCCATATGAAATCTTCTATTACATCCTCTTTAACTAAATCGGATCCTCTAAGTATGTGAGAAACACCAATAAGATAATCATCAATTGCCCAAGAAAACTCCAACATCGGCCAAACCAAATATTTATTGCCTACTCGTGGGTGTTCAGCTTCTGATATTCTCATAATAATTTGATCTCTTATTGCTGGATCTTTATACTTCATCCCAGTTTTCAACCTTACAACAACTTCAGTTTCATGATATTTCCCATTTAACATATTCTTCCATTCTTTTAAGTTAAAAGATAAAGTGTGATTTCTATGTGGACAATCTAATTTACGATCTTTGTACTTATTTTTAAATTCTGCTGCGGTACAAAAACAAACATACGCAATATTATCTTGAATAAGTTTTTCGCAGTACTCATAATAAATTTCAAGTCGTTTACTTTTATAATAAACTTTTGAATAAGTAATATCTAACCACTTTAGTCCATCCTCTATTAACTTATAAGCTTCTGGGAGCACATATTTAGCTTTAGAGGTATTTCTCAATGATTTTGGACTTCCGATCGTGTCATCAAAGAAAAGTATTAAGTCCCCGTTATATTTTTTGGTATATTCGCTGTTCAAGACTACCATTCTTGCGTTTCCAATATGTAAAGCCCCGCTCGGATATGGTGCTAAACGCATCACTATTTTATCGTAATTCTGAGCATTAGGTAATTCTGGTAGTTCTTTCTTTTCTTTCTTTGATACCTTTTTCTCTAAAGCATCGGGTTTTAACTCAAGTAACTTTTTTTCCTGTTCTTGAAGGGTCAATTTGGAGATTTCTAAGACGATCTCATCTAAAATCGGCTTTATTCCTTTTATTTGAGATCTGAGCTCCGGGTTTTGCCCTAAAAGTTTTCCTAATACGGCTTTTACATTTGGTTTACCTCCGAATTTTACTGAATTTTCAAGAGTAAATGTCCATAACAATTGAGTTATTTTCGATTTTTCCACCATCTAAACCTTTCTGGAGATTATTAATATCGATGTATAAAATTTTAAGCTATTTGAGTATTAATAATAAACCTTATCAAAAAAAATGAATCATTATTAAGGTGAATATTAGCATAAAAACATTGTAGCGTTTTGATTTAAAAAGAAAAGTTTGGTGTTAAAAATCTATTATCGTGGTTACATACTCATTAGACTAAAAATAATTGGAACTGAATGGGAAGTTGTAAAAAGATTAACAAATTTAAGATCGAATAATCCAGATGAAGATTGGGAGGTTACTTACACAACTCCTGTTTACGGCGGATGGGATTTGGTAGCAGAATGCAAATTTACTAAACTTCAAGAACTGGATAAAATTGTAGCTTATATTCGCGTTGATGATGATTTGTCGAGCTGGATCGAGGAAACCACTACATTAGTATCTAGTAAGCCCGATTATCCTAAATAATTACGATAATTAGATTAATTAAATTTGAAAAGTTTTAATATATAGTAAAATAAAGTATTTTAACTTAAGCCCAGTGGTCTAGTGGATAGGAGCATTTTCCATAGAGGACGCTGGCTTGCGGACTATTCTCATAGGCAAAAAGCCAGTGATCAGGGGTTCAATCTTCTTAAAACTTCTTTAAGGAGGGATAAATCCCCTCTGGGCTACTATATATCTAATCTATGTATTGTAAGACTTCTTCTATTGATTTAATTCTTATTAAATTAGGTATCTTAATTTCTTTTTCGTAGGGGAACTCATATTCTCTCTCTTTTAAGATAATTTGCATACCTATTCTATTAGCACCGATTATATCAGCAGCCTCATCACCTACCATAATACAATGTTCTGCGTCCTTTTTCGATAATCCCATTCTCTTTAAAGTATGAAAAAATATACCTGAAATAGGCTTTCTTTTACCAAACTTAGCAGAAGTCACAATGACATCAAAATAATCCTTCATTTCATTTTTTTTAAGTAAGTTTTTAATAGTTTTATGATTAGGATGATTGGATATAAGCCCAATTTTTAAAGTTGATATTTTAGATAAAGATTCAAGTGTAAATTTCGTTTTATCATCAGGTTTCCATTCTTCTTCTTCACAGGAATGATACAACTCTGCAAGAGTTTCTAAGAAATCTTCTTTTATTTTCTCTTCCTGAATTTCATAGCCTTTTTCTTTTAAAAGGTCTAATGCGCTCTTAAACAATAAAGTGGTTGGGAATTCATCTTTTGTTTTCATTGCTAATTTAAAATAGGTAGCTCTTTTTTTATTGAAAATTGTCAGGAAATCTTCTAGAATTTGGTTATTATCTTCTATTATTTTCTCTTGTTTTAGGGCTTTAATAGATTTAGACATTCCTCTCCTAAAACAATCAAGATACTTCTCAATTGAGGGGTTCTCAAAAGAAAAAAGAGTAAAACCAAAATCAAATATAATACCTCTTATTTTCATTCTAAATATATAAATTATTTGAAGGAATATTAATCTCTCTAAGATTTTTAATGAGAAATTATGCCCTATATTAATATTTTAATAGGAATTTAAAAGATTAAACTAAATAATTATTTTATTAAGATTATGTCGATGGATAAGTGGCTAGATGATGACGAAACCAAAGAAAGAAAAAAAAAAAGAGACGAAATTTATGGCAGCTTATCAAGTGAAAAAAAAAACGATTTAAAGCAACAAAAAATCCGTGATTTAGTAAAAAAAGACGAAATTACGAGTAGTCTTAATGAAGGTAGAAAGGATTTTTTAACCAAAGTTTTAGAGTTTAAAGATTGGTTGGATAATCGAACATATATAAAAGGCGACATTGAAAGAATTCAAACTTGGGTTGAGAATCTACACTCTATGATTGATGCGAGCATAAATT
Organism: Promethearchaeota archaeon; assembly: GCA_030615145.1. GTDB lineage: Archaea > Asgardarchaeota > Lokiarchaeia > Sigyniarchaeales > SOKP01 > SOKP01. Next base: position 4,775 of record JAUWZT010000216.1, read on the forward strand.
TTCATAATAAAACTAAGTTTAATAATGGAGAAGAGCCCTTGATTAATAGATATAAATCCATACCAGTCAAATTTTTAGATGAAAAGACGCGGATTGCATTGAATAAAAAATTGAAAGGAATAAAGAAAACTAACTCAGATAATTATTATTTGCGAAAATTAAAAGAAAAAATAAAAAATATTGAATATTATGTAATTTTAAGAGACATATTAGAGAGTTGATTTTAATTTGAAATTAATTTGTCCAATCGCAGGCGTAGGAAAAAGACTTCAGCCATTTACCTATTCAAAACCTAAAGCTTTCCTTAAAATTGCAGGAAAAAGGCTCATTGACCACATATTAATTAAACTAAAAAGAACATTCCCAAAAAATAC
>JAUWZT010000151.1 GCA_030615145.1 Promethearchaeota archaeon
TTTAGATCTGTCCTTTTAAAACCTTCTTCTCTTTGTTTTTCTCTCATGAATGCTTTTTCTCCGACGACTTTTTCGATTGCTTCGCCAGTTTGTTCAATATCCGGTTTTAGTTCCATTCTTTCTAAATCTTGTTCTCTTTGTTTTTCCCTCATGAAACTTTTCTCGGATATCAAGGCAGAAATCATTTCTTTACTCTCTTCAAAAGCAACTTTCCGTTCTACCTCGAAACTTTTTAAGTACTTTTCTCTTTCTTCCTTTTCTTTTTTATATAGATCATCAACAATCTTCTTTTGGTTTTCAATTTCTTCGGGTGTTAAAGGCTTTTCATTTTCTTCCAATTTTCTCACTTGAGGAATTGATTAATAGGTTTTTTTAAATATAATATCAAAATTTGTATTTAATAATTTACTTATCCAAGAATTAATAGATTTCAATATTTTAAATCTTGAAATGACAAATTTTCGAAATTACTCAAAGAATAGGAAAAGGAAAACAAATAAGTTTTCGATTAAAGAGAAGATTTTATTGGAATTGGTTCAAATGATTCATCTGACATCGAATCCATTAGACTAATCATTGTAAGTTTCATTGATAGCATTTCCATAACTTCCGTTGATAATTTTTGATAAAATTCTGACCCCTTTGTAATATTGAATTCAATTGCTAACGTATCGTATCTGCCTTCCAAGTTCGTTTTCAAACTATCTTGATTGTCTAAATTGATGATTTGAGTATTTAACCATTTGTCAATTGCGTCCTTTAGTTTAATCTCAATTTCGTCGTTAAGAGAATAAGAGATTTCCACTTCTTGAAATTTAGTAGCTCTATCAAGGTATTCTTGATCTTGATACATTGGTTTAAGAAGCAATCCTAAATTTATTATTAGCGGTTGGATTTGAAGTTTATCTAAGGAATCTGAAAAAAGTCTCAATATTTGCCTTTTTTGCGTTAATTGTGCGTAATCCACATAGTCTTGAATAAATCTCATCAATGCGTTTTTTATTAATAGTTCTTTAAAATCATTTACAGATTCAGTTCTTAAATCTAAAGTAGATTCAATGCAATTATAAACGGAATTCATAAACGGTTTAATATTTTTAAACATCGAAAAATAATAGATAAACTGGACAATCTTACCTAATATTTCTATTTTAAAGTTGTCTGAATCAAAATTATTCTCAATTTTCTGATCCAATTTAAAATTCTCATCTGATATCGATAAGAACTGTTTTATTTCAAAATATTTTGATCCCAAATCCATTAATAATTTTATTGAACCATATTATTAATAGAGCGTTATTTTATTTTACAAAAAAGTAAAAAATATTTATAGAATTATAAAAAAGCTGTGCAATTCAATTCAATTTACATTTCCTTTTATCACAGTGGGACTAATGCGGTACTACCTTGCTTATTAGCGGTATCTATGAGATCCATTAACTCTTCGTTTGAAATTGGAACTAAATCAAAAAGAGTCATTTTGGAGAGTTTTAATATTGCTTTAACTGTTTCAGCTAAATTATTGCAATCACCTGAAAAAAAGACTTTACGTTTCCCGAATTCTTTCCTAAGTTTTTCGCCGACTTCATCAATCGCACAATAGCCTGCTACGAGTCCCTTAGTATAGCCTTCTTTCTTCAATTGTTCCACAATGCTTTCATCGTGCCCTTTACCCATGACGATAAACCAGCCCCCTTTAAATTTTTCTTTGTGGTCGTAAGCAAATACTTGTAAAGTCGCCAATGGGTTGTTTTCGCAACCTTCCTTACATAATAATTCCTTACCTTTAATAATTTTTACATCTTCAGGGAACTTCTGGACTAAATCCCATTCATATTTCTCTTTATAATCGTTCAAATCTTTCCCGATTACATTAATTTTACTTAAATCACCCTCCCCCAAACCTCGTTCATAAGCTATTTTCAAATGAGGGATTTCATCTAGAGTTAAACCAAAGATTCTCGCCCCAACAACATCGACGGCTAATGTGTCTCTTCCACCTATTAAAATATTAAATTGTTTGACAAGGCGGTCTTCCCATGCAGTAGGAGGATAATGTCCATGCACGGTTCCTCCCGTTGCACCGTCAATTATCGTTATGTCTGGTTTAATGTATTCATACACATCTACTAATTTTGAATGCAAGTTATAATTGTGGTCTTTACCACGGTCTGCGTGTTGGGGAAAACCCCATTGATTTTTAATTCCTAGCGTCACTCCTGCCATTGAATGGGTTTTAAGCTTCGGAAGATTAATATAAGTAATAGAATCTCTATTTTCCATAATTTTAGTAATCGTTTTAGGTAATCGAAAGGTTTTTAAGATATATCCTTTAGACTTTTCTGCCACGGAAGGTTTCCCTTTAAATTCAAAAGTTTTAGTATTTTCTTCGTCTAGAAATATGATTTTGGCACCCGTCTCCTCGCATATATCCTTAAAACCATTAATTGCAAAAACAATTCGAGTCATATTTGCTTGCGTAGAGTTTTCCATGACATTTACATCTGCACCAATTTTGTTGAGATATTCTATTACTGCTTTTAAGACTTCTGGAGATGTATAACTATGTTTCTGAAAATCTATACCATTTACTTTAATATAAACTTCCTTCGAGCTTTTTAAAATTGGTTCAATCTTTTCTAAATTATTAAACATTTCGTTAACTGCTGATTCTAAACCTTGTTTAGTATCGACTATAGACACTTCTGTCATTCTTTAAACACCAATTATATTTAGTAACAATGTTGTTTATTATGATATTTATAATATTTCATAGCAAAATTTATATATCAATAATCGATATATATCCATAAGTGAGATATTATATAATTTATATTTTCTTATAATCAACTTTTTTAAAGGTTGAATAGGATGGTTGAAGAAATTACAAAGAATTTTGAAAAAGCAATGAAAAAAGGCTTCATTAGCGCGCTTATATTGTTAGTTCTCGAGAAGAACCCTTCATACGGTTATAAAATTAGCAAAGATATAACTAACCGAACTCTCGGAATATGGACACCTCCCGCATCTACAATGTATACAGTGCTTAAGGAAATGACTAAAAATGGCTTAATTAACTACACAGAGCAACAAGAAGAAGGGAGAACTAGGAAAATTTACGAAGTAACAAAAAAAGGAGAAGAAACACTAAAATTAATGGTTGAAAAGCAACAAATAATTAATGAATCAATAGAAACATTAATAGCGGCAACAATAGGCTCAGATAAGGAGTTATCAGGACATTTTTTTCCAAAATATGGGCCATTTAACTTCTTTTTTGAAAAACTTGAAGAAAAATCCGAAGAGGAGAAATTAAAATTATTAGAGTTTCACAAATTGAAACTTTCGCAAAAAATTAAACGATTAAATAACCAATATCAGAAAATTGAGGAAGTAATCTCACAATTAAAAAATAAAGCGATTGATAAAAACTCAGAGGAGGAGCAAAAAGTAGTATGAATACATTTAAAATGATTTTAAAATACTGGATGAAATCTAAGAAGGATTTCATTCTCGAAGTAGGCTATTTATTAATGTCTACGCTGTTTTTAGTAATCGTCCCAATGTTAATAGGAAGGATGATTGGTGGTTTAGATCCGAATCTTTCAGTGCGTTCTAATGCTATTGAGCTAATTATTTCATTTAGTTTAATTCTTATGTTTGGTATTCTAGCCTTTATATTGGAAAGAGCCGCGCGATTAAGAGGTGCTGAGGTTTCCTCAAGAGCTGTTTATTATCTTCGCACAGATATCAACAACGCCATTTCTCGACAATCTTTTTCTTATTTTGATAAAACTGAGACGGGTCAATTAATTTCACGAGCTACAAGTGATGTGGAAGAAAGCGAACAAATCTTTGGTATGGGATTGACTTTAGGACTTAGATCCATTCTCCAATTAGGAGGGGTCACTATCGGGTTCATTCTTTTTAGCATTGAATTATCTTGGTTATTTTTAATAACCATTGGAAGTTCTCTTTTATTATCGTATTATCTTGCTAAAAAGTTAAAACCAGTATTTTTAGAGACTCGGAATAGTTTTGGGGAATTAACTAATACAATTAGAGAAAATATAGTAGGCGCTCAAGTAGTAAGGATGTTTAATACTCAAGGTAAAGAACTTCAAAAATTTTCTAAAAACAATGAGCGGTTTTATAAAGCTAGCGTTCGTTCAGTAAAATTGAATTCACTCTATATGCCAAGCATATACATAATAATTGGCTTCATGACCGTATTCACATTATTAGTTGGTGGAATTAGGGTAATAGAAGGGGTAATGACGTTAGCTACCTTGATTACTTTACAATCGTTTATCGCGACTCTTGGATTCCCTTTAGTTATGTTAGGACAAATTATGTTGATGTACGTTCAAGCCGATGCGGCTTTAACTCGCGTGAGAGATGTTTTAGAATCAACTCCAGAAGTTAAAGATTTGCCAGACGCAACCCCAATTGAACATATGAAAGGCGATGTAGAATTTGAGAACGTTTCTTTTGGTTACACTTCTGACCATAGGATTTTAAAAAATGTGTCATTTAATATTGCTTCTGGAAAACAATTAGCAATCCTCGGAACGACGGGTTCTGGAAAATCTACAATTATCAATTTAATTCCTCGGTTTTATGAAGTAAGTGATGGCGTAATCAAAATTGATCAAGAAGATATCCGAAAGTATCGTCTACAAGATTTAAGGAAAAATGTTGGGATTGTCTCTCAAGAAACATTTTTGTTCAATAAAAGCATTGCTGATAATATTTCGTATGGCAAAGAAAACGCAACTATGGAAGAAATAATTGAAGCGGCTAAAATTGCCAATTTACATGATTTTATCATTTCTTTACCAAAAGAATACGATACTATAGTAGGTGAACGTGGTACAAGGCTGTCGGGGGGTCAAAAACAACGGCTTTCTATTGCTCGTGCGTTAATTATAAAGCCAAAAATTCTAATTTTTGACGATTCTACCAGTTCTGTAGATGTTGAGACCGAATTTGAAATTCAAAAAGGATTAGAAAAAATCACTAAGGGAACTACGACTTTCATTATTACTCAACGAATTTCGACTATTCGTAATGCTGATAAGATATTAGTTTTAGATAAAGGAAGGGTAATAGGTTTTGGTGTTCACGATGATTTAATTAAAACTAATGTGTTGTATAGACAAATTTATGAAACATTATATTACAAACAAAAGTCATTACCAGATTTTAAACAAAATAATAGTAATAAAGGTGATCTTCCGTGAGTAATGCAGAAGAATATAAAGAGAAAAAAGAAGAAAAAAAAATCAATCAGCCGTCTTTAGGTTTTCATCGGCGTCACTCGTTTGGAGAAAGTAAACCAGACTTAGAGCATCCTAGCAAGGTTCTGTTGAAATGGATGCTTTCATATCTAACATCGTTTAAATGGAAATTTGTGCTGTATACTATACTTCTCTTATTAGGGACCATAATTTTAACCATAAGTCCGCTAGTTTCTGCGACTATAATAGATAATGGGATTGTAGCAAGGGATCCATCTTACATAATAATCATGAGTGTACTGTTTTTAAGCCTACTCTTCTTCATGGCAATCACAACTTATATTTCTCAATACGGTATGGGAAAAATATCGCAAAAAGTTACGTACGAAGTAAGAAATGATCTCTTTTTTAAATTGCAAGACATGTCTCTTAATTATTTCGATCAACGTCCATCAGGAGATATAATCTCAATTACAACTAACGACGTTACTCAACTAAACTTACTAGTAGGAGGGCAATTTGTACAGATAATAACCAATATTGTATCCATTGTTATTACTATATTAATTATGTTCTTGCTCAACGTCTATTTAGCTTTAATCAGCTTGGTAATAATTCCTATATTTTTTGTTCTGGCATTTTTTATTCAAAAAATTATAATGGGTGTTTTTAAGAAGGCTAGAGAAACGATTGGTCAAGTTACAACTTCGATTCAAGAAAATATTGCAGGAGCGAAGATAGTAAAAGCATATGGGCAAGAAAAAAGAGCATCCTCCGAGTTTGATCAAGCAAATACAGCTAATTATAAGATAATGGTTAAGATTAGAAGAATTATGGCTACAATTTTTCCTCTATTTTCATTAATAGTTACGGTTCTCACAGTGATTATACTATTACTTGGAGGTTTTATCGCAATTGGAGAAATTAATATTTTTGGTATTACTATTTCGGTTGGAGTTCTAGTTGCCTTTATTTCGTTACTCTCTCAGTTTTTCCGCCCTTTTATGATGTTATTACAAATGCAACAGATTATAGGAAGCGCTTTGGCAGCTTCAGATCGAATATTATCTGTATTGGAAGAGAGCGTAGAAATACCTGAGCCAATAAGTGCGAAAACATTTTCCGAACCTAAAGGAAAAATTGAGTTTAATAATGTTAGTTTTGGCTATGTTTTAGATAATAATAAGGAAAAACAATCACCCGAAATTACATCTGGATCTCCCGCACCTGGTGTACAAAACCCTATGCTACAGAATCCAATGATTAAAAAAGCAATAGAAATGATGAAAACTTTCCCGGAACCATATTCCTCTTTCATGCTTAAAAACAGCATGTACATGCCTCAAAATGTTCGACAGAAATTGTTCATGAGCTTAATGGGAGTTAAGCCCGAGGACGCTCCTAAGGTAATTGACAAAATTTTAGACGAATACCATTATGCCGTTCCAAATACAGATTTAGCAGAAAAACATCCTGAATATGACACATCCTTTAAAATTAAAGATAGCGAGCTAAAGAAAGGCATGCCTTTAAAAGATCAATTGTCAATGGGGCAATTGATTCCTCCCAAAATGATCGAAATGATGGTTAAAAGCTTAGAAAAAATGCTTCGCTCAAAATCAGGTTTTAAACAACCAACTAGTGGTGGAATGGGAGGAGACAGTCAAGGACTAATGGGCGGTGGCGCTATGCAGATGTCTCCTCAAGCAATCCTCGAAACCCTTGCCAGTATATCAATTCCTCCAGAGATCTCAAATAAGATTCCAAAAGTAGTGAAAGATGCTATAGAAGAAAAAAAGATGTTAATTAAACGCCAACAATCTAAGGGTTATGTATTAAAAGATCTAAACTTAGAGGTCCCTCCTGGTGCTACTCTGGCGATTGCTGGTGAGACTGGCGCAGGAAAAACAACATTAGTAAAGCTTCTCGCTCGATTTTACGACGTAAATGTCGGAAATATACTCGTTGATGGGATCGATATTCGGGAAGTAAACAAAAATGAATTACGAGGATTAATAGGATTTGTTCCTCAGGATGCCTTTCTTTTTACGGGAACCATCAAAGAGAATTTACTCTATGGCATTGATAATCCCACCCCTGAAATCGAAAATAAGATGATTGAAGTTTCTAAATTCTTAGGATTACACAATTTTGTTGAGACTTTACACAAGAAATACGATAAAAAATTAAAAGAAAATGGGTCTAACATTTCTATAGGACAACGCCAATTAATTGGTTTTGCTCGAGCTCTAATTATTGACCCTAAAATTTTAATCTTAGACGAGGCAACTTCTTCTGTGGACCCATACACCGAGACTTTGATCCAAGATGCTTTAAATAAAGCTCGCAAGGGCCGTACCACCATTATCATCGCACACCGCTTATCAACGATAAAGAATGCAGATCAGATAATCGTTCTAGGTTCTGATAAACATGGAATCGTAGAACAAGGGGATCATGAAAGTTTATTAGCTTTAAACGGTAAATATAAACGTTTTTTAGAAATGCAACGCCGAGATATTGAAATTAACAATCAATAATTTTAATTTTTTTTAATTCTTAAGTGAAAAAACTAAATTAAATTCTTCTTTTCAATTATTATTAATTAGATTAAATAATAATTTCAACGAAAAATAATGCCTTTCTTGAGTTATAAAGAGAAGAATATCTTTTATCGGATTAAAGAAACCGAAAGTAAAAATGTAATTATTTTTATACACGGTTCAGGAGGAAGTTCAAATACTTGGAAAAATCAATTCGATCTTGAAGTTAATTACGATCTTATCGCTATCGATTTACCTTCCCACAACAATTCAAATGAATTTTCGGAGCTAACCCTCGATTTGTATGTCGATGTAATTCGACACCTAATTAAATCTTTAAACTATGAGAATATAATATTATGTGGACATTCTTTGGGAGGAGCTATTACTCAACAATATTATTATACATACCCTAAAGAAATCTCAGGTTTAATTTTATGCAGCACCGGGGGAAGGTTAAGAGTTGCCCCAATTATCCTAAACTCTTTAAGAACCAATTACCAAGAGTTTTTAGACTCTTTACCCGCTGGGGCATTCTATAGAAAAACACCAAAAGATTTAATAGATAATTATGTTCAAGAAACTTCGAAAATTAAGGCAGAAGTCACATATGAAGATTATAAAATTTGCGATAACTTTGATACTATAGATAAAACAGATAGTATTGAAGTTCCATGTCTAATTATCGTAGGGAAAGAAGATAAATTAACGCCGGTGAAATTTTCGCAATTTTTTCTCGATAAAATTAAGAATTCAGATTTAAACGTAATAAACGATGCTGGACACATGGTAATGTTAGAAAAGCCAAGCGAGGTCAATAAATCGATAGAGAATTTTATCATTAATTATTTTAATTAAGAATAATCACATGCCACGTCAATACACTTATGGTCCATTTCGATCGAGACGGCTTGGACTCTCGTTAGGGATAGATATTCTACCTAAAATTAAATTATGCACCTACGATTGCGTATATTGTGAAATAGGTCCTACTAAAGAAGTGGTTTCTCCAGAATATAGAATTAAAGCCCCTCCATCTTCCAACTTTAGAAAAGAACTTAAAGATATCTTAAAATATGTCCCACATTTAAAATCAATAACGGTCGGATATAACGGAGAACCCACACTCAATGAAAATTTATTAGATTTTTACACCATCACTTTAGATGTCAGAAGTGAGTTGAAATGGGATAAAGACCCACCTTTGATAACGCTTTTTACCAATTCAAGT
>JAUWZT010000004.1 GCA_030615145.1 Promethearchaeota archaeon
AAGTGGAGCTGCTGAAAGGAATTCTGATTTTATTTATTGCTGTTACGATAACGAGGCTTACATGAATACAGGAATTCAGAGGTCATCAAGCACGCCTCATGGAGCTATTACGACGACGACGACGCTTGGGAAAGAAAGGTATAAGAAAAATCTTCCAGCTATAATGGCAGCTCACGAGATCCCATACATTGCCACATGTAGTATTAGTGAGCCGCTTGATCTTTACGACAAGTTTAAGAAAGCTAAATCGATTAAGGGATGTAGATACATTCACATTCTATCACCATGTCCGCCAGGATGGGGGTATCAATCCGAAAGTACAATTGAACTAGCACGCTTAGCCGTTAAAACGGGATTTTGGATATTATATGAAATCGAGAATGGTATTATGAAACTTTCAAAGAAGAGTCAACCATTATTAGACCCTTCTAAGAGGACGCCTTTGATCGAATATCTATCGAAACAAAAAAGATTTTCTAAACTTTCTGAAAAGAATTTAATTGAGCTACAAGAAGGCTTAGATCGTAATTGGGTTCGAATAACTAATGAATTAAGTTATCAAGAAAATTAATAAAAATAATCTTAAAATTATTACTATCTTCAGTTTCTATTATTAATTTACATTTTTTAATTGAATATAATGGGTTTTTTAATTAAATTAACCGAAAAAAAAATAGAAGAAATTGAGTATTTTCTAGATATTGTAGTGGACAACATAATAGAAGGAAAAGTTATCGCTTTTCCCACCAACAGTGTCTATGGGCTTGGAGGAGATCCACTAAATCTCGATGTGATAGAAAAAATTTACGAAATAAAATTTCGAGAACGATCTAAAGGATTATTATTGTTAGTAGCTGATTTTGAGGAAGCTTCTAAAATTGCTGAGTTTAACATTTTAGGTAGAAAGCTAGCAGATCATTTTTGGCCTGGTCAACTAACCTTAATTTTAAATAAAAAAGAACCAAATATCATTCCTCCAGAAGTTACTGCTTTTCAGAATACTATTGGTATCCGTGTTCCTGAAAATGAGATCGTTCTAACTATTTTAAAAAAGCTGAAATTAAAAGGGTGCTTTGGCGGGATAATTGGAACTTCAGCAAACTATTCTGGAGAGACTGCATCTATTAGTGGAAGTGAAGTTGCGAAAAAATTTTTAACACCTATAGACTTAATAATCGATTGTGGAAAATCACAATCGAAAGTTCCAACAACAATCGTTGATTGTAGCTCAGAAAAGTTAAAATTATTGCGAATTGGGTTGATAAAAGAAGAAGATATCGAAAGCATTTTAGAAATAAAGGAAGATTAAATGTGGGGAGTATAATATGAACAACTTTAATTTATTAATCTCAACCTCAAGATATAACGAGACAAACGCAAAAGCAGAAACCTGGTTTACTCTGTTAATGTGTGGAGATAAATACCCCATTATTTCGGGGATAAAATATCCTGGATTGATAACAGCACTAACTAATATTGATAGTAAAGAGGTTATATATAAAATTAAAAAGATAATAGAAAATGATCCTAATTTTTTTCAGTTCATTTTAAAAATTATCCCAATTGATTATGTTTGTGAAACTAATATAAAAATTATCAAAGAATTCGTAGATAAATATTATCGGATTTATATTAATGAAGATCAGTCGTATAAGATTGAGTTAATACGTAGGAAAAACGAGTTAGTAGAAAGAGACACTGTTATTGAATCGATTGCTAAAATTGTTAATAATAAAGTTAATTTGGATAATCCAGACAAAATTATAAGGATAGAAATCCTGGGAAATGATACTGGAATTTCTTTTTTAAATCCAGACGATTTAATTAGAATTAGGAATAAGTTCAATAGGCTCTAATTAGATCTCGTTTTTTCTAAACTTAACAAAGCCATTTCTTCACATACTAAATCGTTTAAAGCTCTAAACAGATTAACGATATTTTTCTCGTTCGGTTCTATGTAATTTATTTTAATTCCATATGACTTTAAGACAGTTAAAATTTGCTTATTAGAAAAGTTAAAATAATTTTTAACGATTTTGTATTTTTCTATAGATGTTTCTTCTAAATTTAAACTCATATCTTTAGAACCTAAATACTTATTTACTTCCAAATTAATTTGCTTAATGTTATTTTTCGAGGAGATTATACAAAAACTAATTCTACGATTATTAATATTATAATTATCTATCCCAAAATCTTCGAGTCCTAACTTAATTTGCCTTTTAGCAGCCAAATATAAAAAAAATTCAATATTTTTTTTATTTGAAATATTAGTTTTATTAAAAAAAGCGTTTTGAACGAAATAACAAGCGTGAAATATATGTTCTTTATTTAGAACATACTTTTCGTTGAAAAATTGTAATACAGTGTCTTTATGATTTTTTTGTATAACTTCAATTAATTTTAATAGCTTTTCTAGAGATAATTCTTCTGGCTCAACCTCAATTTGATTAATTCCTACGTAATACTTCAGATTTTCGGTTAAACCTTTAAAAAAATTTATGATCATACAGGCAAACTCCATCTAATCCATAATGGCATTGAAATAAAGTGGATCTTGATGAAAATTAGAGTAATCGACAACAAAATCAAATATATAGTAAATATCCAATCTTTGGTTGAATATTTAATAGTAAAATAAAAAGTACGCTCCTTTTTAGTTCCAAAACCCCTTGATTCTAGAGCCTCTGCGACATTAAACGCTCTTTTTATAGAGCTTATTATTAGAGGGACTAAGAGGGGAAATAGATTTTTAATTTGATTAATAATGCCTTTTTTTTGCATTTCATAACCTCGACTTTGTTGAGCGTCCATAATATTTTGAGCCTCTATTGCAATCGTTGGCACAAATCTAAAAGCTAATGAAAAGGAAAACGCATATTCATAGGGAATCTTCATAGCAATCAAAGAAAGAGTCAAATCGTTTGGGTCGACAGTTAAGAAAAACAATGAAAATGCTGAAATCATTATGGAGATTCTTAAAATCATGGTAATTGCATATGTTAACCCCCTGTCCTTGATAAATAGGGTGTTCAAAATAATTATAAAAATATAGAGAAAGGACATTCCTTTGATACTGTTTAACCATTGTTTAAATAAGCGTCCTAAAAGTATTATGGGTAGTAAAGTTATTAAAATTAATATTAAAGGGACAATTTCTTGGAACAACAAGGCGTTAATAGTGTACGTTATCGCTAACAATAATTTAGCTCTTGGATCTAGATTATGTAGAAAAGTATCTTTTTTCAAAAATTTGAATGCACTGAGAAATTCTAAAGACATTTATAGACGACCCTCGGGTAAAGTTGTTGCTTTATTTTCCAAATAATTGTTAAGAAAATTTATCATTTCTTGCTCCTTTACAACTTCTTTAGGGACGTCAATTCCAATATTTTGAAGTTCCATTCTAAGTTGATAAATTTGTGGCATAATCAGCGATGAGTTTTCTACTAAAAATTCATTAGTAAGAATATTTTTTGTTGGGCCATCAGCAATAATTCTTCCTCCGCTCATTAAAACAGTCCTTTGGGAGTGCTCTATAGTAAATTCTACACTATGAGTTACTATAATTATTGTTTTCCCCTTTTTCAATTCATTATGTATTAATTTAACAAAAAATCTAATTTCTTTTGCATCCTGACCCAATGTTGGCTCGTCAAAAACTAAAATTTCGGGGTCGCGGCATATAATTGAAGCAATAGCTATTTTTTTTGATTCTCCACCAGATAGGTTTAATGGCGACCGCTTTCGATACTTTTCTAAATTAAATTCTTTTAATACTTTATCAACTTTTATTTGAATTTCTTCTTTGTCCAAATTAAGATTTTTCAACGAAAATTTAATTTCATCCTCAACTGTATTAGAAAATAGTTGATGTGAAGGATTTTGAAAAATAATTCCTACTTTTTTAGATAAAGTAGCAATAGTTTTAGAGTCGATATTTTCGCCCTCTAAAAAAATTTCTCCCTTAGTAGGGCGAATTAATCCGTTAATAGTTCGAATTAATGTTGTTTTTCCCGCTCCGTTTTGCCCCATTATTGCTACAAACTCGCCTTTATTGATATTGAGAGAGACTTTTTTTAATGCTACCGTCCCATTTGAATAAACATATTCAACATCATGCATCATTATTAAAGGTAACGAGTTATTTTCCTTCATAGCCTTTCTAATTTAATTGATAGTTTTTAATAAATTAATAGCATCTTGAATCGATATTGGAATATTTTGTCTAAATAAATTTCTTTTTTTCAATTTATTAAAAATTGAATATATTTTTGGTTTATTGATATTTAAATTCTCAAAAATGTCATCACTAATTATCTTAGCTTTATCGTCGTAAGCAATAACCTCGCCCTCTTTCATCAAGATTATATCATCCACAATTGGGACAAGTAAGTCCATTCGATGTTCGCTAATTATAACGGTAATTTTCTTTTCAATTTGGATTTTTTTCAATAAAGTAATTATTTTTTGAGCAAAAAAAGGGTCTAAATTTGCGGTAGGCTCGTCTAGAACGATAATTTTGGGCTCTAATACTAAAATTGAAGCAATTGCAACTCGTTGTTGCTCACCGCCACTGATCTCAAAAGGTGCTTTATCCATTATATTTTCAATTTCAGTTATTTCTACAACTTCTTCAATTCTATCTTTAATAACATCCCTCGAAATTCCAAGGTTTTCCAAACCAAAAGCAATTTCATGTTCTACATTCATTGCAATTAATTGGTTTTCGGGATTTTGAAATACAATTCCAATATCTTTAGATAAACTTGATATAGGTGTTTCAGTAGTATTTTTTCCAGAGATTTCCACAGATCCCTTATAATAACCCGCATAAAATTGGGGGATTAACCCATTCATGCATCTAATTAACGAAGTTTTTCCAGATCCAGTCTCTCCGGCTAACAAAATAAATTTATTAGATTCAATTTTTAAATTAATATTATTTAAAGCATATTCTTCGTTTCCTTTGTATCGAAAATGAAAATTGCTAAATTTAATTAGGCTCATTATGTAAGGATATCTACATATATTTTTGCTTTATAACGGTTGATAATTAATTAAAGTTCGCTTTATATTATCTATTATTTCGTTAAGATTACGCTCTAAATCATTCTCGCCGTTTAAAGTCGCAGCGCCATCATGTCCGCCACCATCTACATTACTTATTCTATTTAAAATTTTCCCAAGATGCAACCCAGTTTTTAAACATACATTTTTTTTTGCTCGAGCGCTGATTCTATACTTAGATTTTTCTTTTGTATAAACAATTCCAACATCAAATCCAACTTTTATTAAAGTTGAAGCAACGGAAGCGCTAAAGCTACTAACATGTGAAATACCAATTAACCAACTGTCAACTCGAATTAATTTAGCTCTTTGCAACCCTTTAATGCTTGCAATTTTTTTAGAGACATCAGTCTCTTTCTCTAATAAAAGTAGAACATCTTGAAATTCTATTTCATCTTTCAAAATATTTAATAAATGCTTGATAGTCGCGGTATTTCCATATTTAAGAAACCCTGAATCGGTTAATATTGCCGATATTAAAAGATATTTGTATGGGATTGGAATATCGAAGTCGTAATTATTAATTAACTCTAATATTATCTCTGCTGTCGAAGAATAATTTTCAAATATTAAATTTAATGATGCTATATTTCCTCCATAATTCTTTTTTAAATCTAAATGATGATCTACAAAAATAAAGGGGACATCCAAATTTAACATGTTTGACAATTTTATTTGTTCTAAATTATTTGAGTCGACTATTACTATCACATCAATATTTGAGAAGTTTTCGTCATTTTTAGAAGGGAAATTAAAATCAGGAAATTTTTGGAGAAATTTTACCACGAAATTTTTAGTATATTTAGATAATTTTGAGAACGTTAAAAATATATTTTGATTTGTAAAAAAATTCTCAAAAAAGAATTTTAAAGCTAAAGCAGACACAAAACCGTCAAGATCAGCCGAATCATGGGTGGCAATTAAGAGATTTTTTCCCTTTAAATAATTTAAAAAATCTTCTTTTTTAGAATTAAGCATAAAAATATTGATTATATTACTGATTTTGTAAATCTTCTTGAAGAGATCTCTGCATGTTCTCAAATGTGCTTTTGGTTCTTTCAATTTTTTGAGCAAGCGTTTTAGATTGCATGGTTAGAGTTTCTTTATTAGATTCTTTCTCGTTAAGTAGTTTGTCTCGAGTGCTTTTTACCATCACGCCACCAATACTCTTGTAAACAGGTGTATCTGGAGTAGCTTCAGTTAGACTTTCTATCGCTAGTTCTGTTTCTCTAATATTACTATCAATTTGTAATTTCTGTTGTGTAAGGATCTCTAAGGTTTGACCAAATTGAGTTAGAGTTTGAAATTTCTTCTTTGTTTCTTCATTTAATTGGTCGAAATTAATTGTCAATGATAATCACATAATATTTTTTGTATTAGTAAATGAAATTTCTAATATGAAATTTACGAATTTTCAACAATTTTTAGCGTATTATCAATAACCTTTCCGAAACTGATTATCTCATTAATACTTGCCCTGAAAGCAGTGATATCGTTGCTATCGATTTGAAATATTAACGAATATTCCTCTTTTTTCATCGATATTGTAGATCTTTTCGATTTTACTATATTAAATTCTGGCAAAAATGAGTTATATGAAATATCGCACAGTTTAGAAGTTTTAAATTTAAGCTCTAAAGTAGATTTTATTGTATAAAAATTATTTTTATTCATTATTCTTCGATTACTTCTAATTCTCTTTGTTTTCGCTTCGCTATTCTAAAGGACTCTGCGCCTCGAGGAGTTTGTGTGTTATATGCCCCTCCTGTAAATTTAGCATTACATTTTTTACAATGCCATATACCAGTCGAAATTCTATTTATCGATCCTCTTGTTTCGCATCGAGGGCATTTTAAATTTCCACCCTTTTGTTTTTCCATGATTAGTCTCCATTTCTTACGAACGTTAGAGCCATAACGAGCTCCAAAAGTGGCAGAAAGACCGGTTTTTTTCGTTTTACCCATTAATATCACTAGTTTCTTTTATTATATTGTGTTTAAATAAAAACTACTATAAACTTTAAATTTTTCCAATTAAAAAAAATCAATTTCCCTTTAATTCGTTAATTTCTAGTTTAAGTTAAATTAACTTTTATAAACAATTGAAACTCTAAGAAAAGTTAGAAAACAATAATTTTAATTTATTGAATAATCTTAAAAAAAATGTTTAAAACAAATAAAAAATAAAATTTTAAAAAAATACAATTAAATAAAAGTTTTAAATTTTAACTTTATATTGCCAAAGATTTAATTCCTTCCTAAGCTTTTTACCCATCTCCATAGATTTCTTGCTCAACATATCTATTTCTTCTATAGAAAATGTAGCAAGACCACTTTTTTGAATAGATACTATTTTATCTTCTGTAACAGAAATGGAGATTTTTCCATCACTCACTAGTTCTTCTGGTAAAGTAGGGTCCAAAAAGATGATATCGCCGATCTTTCCATACGTTGTAACAATTGGTAGTTCATTTACAATAGTTTCTCCGGTTAAATATTTACCCGTCCATTCAATTTGATCGTCCACCCATTTTCCTTCGGGAATGTGACTTGAGATTAATGTAGTTAACGAACTTATACCACCTACATCAATTAAATTTCCCGAATAATTAATAACATATAGATCTACAAATAAAATATACACAGCTTTATTTGCTTTTATACATAATTTTTTTGTTTGGACGCAGTCTGCATGTCGAATCCCTCTATCAACAACACGTGCAAGCTCAATTGATTGCTCGCTTGGAGGGCCTCTTTCAAATATAGGAGATGCTAAAGGTAGCAGTTCCGCCATAAAAGTACAAACGCCTTCTTCAGGAAGGTCTGGAAAGGGCGTTCCTACATCGTATTTTAACCCCGTAATTATTCTTGTATCTCCTAATGTTACATCAGCAGATCCTTCTGCTGAAGAGATAACATCTGGTTTTATAGTCCAATCTCGATATTCCCAAAGTCCTCTACCGTCAATTCTTTCTTCTTTCCTCAAATTATTGAGAATGTAATTTTTTTCTATTGTCGAGATTACGCGTTTTGTATTCATCATTTTTTATTCTTTCCTCCGGAATATTCTTCTTGAATTGCAATATATTTATTTTTTAGCGTGTTTAACTGCATTTCATGGATCTTTATTAGAGCATTTTTAGCATGAGTTAAACACTCATCAAACTCTTTTAAATCCATATTGCCATCGAATTGGAGTAATGAAAATTCCTCATTAAACCATGTTATCGCACATGGTAAATCTGCTTCACCCGCTTTATCTTCAATTCCTGATAAGTCTGTTACTAATTCTCCATCGATTTTTCCAACGGCAATAGCTGTTACTAGACTCCTCATTGGAACCCCAGCATCAGCGAGTGCTAAGGCAGCAACCGTGGCACAAGCACACCGTGTTCCGCCATCAGCATCCATCACATTAATAAAAACCTCAAACGAATTACCAGGATAAAGTTCAAGAAAAAGCAAAGGTTCTAAGCAATCTGCTAATACCATTGAAATTTCTTTTTCTCGGCGTCCAGGGGCTGGGCGTTTTCTATCAAACACCGAAAAGGTTGCCATTCTATAAAAAACTCTCAGAATTCCTTTATCTGGTTTCGCTAAATAATGAGGATGAACGTCTCTAGGTCCGTAAACAGCGCAAAAAATTTTGTTGTTGCCCCATTCTAAATATGCTGAACCATCTGCATTTTTTAGTAATCCTACTTCCATTTTTATAGGTCTTAACTCGTGTTTGTCTCGACCATCAAGTCTCTTCCCATCTTCACGAAATAACTTTTCTGGATACTCATCTTTAATAATTAGTGGCATTTATTTTATACCTCTTATCTTTTTTTCATTATTAATATATTCTGAAATTCGGTCTGTTAACCCAACCGTATGGGCTTCTCTTTCAATTTTCTTTATTGCGTCAATTAATAACCTATCATAAGCAATATTTTCACCTTTTAACCAAATACGCCCATTTTGCGTTACAAATATATTACTTTTAGTCAAATTTTTTAACATTTTAATCATAGAACCCTCACGTCCAATAACTCGTGGAATTTTTGGAGGATTAATTGAGATTACTATGCCATCTCTTCTTTTGCCTAAATATTGACCAACGGTTGTTAATTCAGGTTGATTTAGACGATCTGCAGAAAGTACTTTTACAATTAATATATCTCCAATTTGATACTTGTCAGTTGAAGGAGCTGCATGATCTGAACCTCCCCCTCTATATCCCCTCGTTTTGTTTCTTTTTACCGTATTTTTTGGTTTTAAAATCCCATCATCTTTGGCGTTAATGTCTAATCTATATTTGACTGGGTTTTTATCTATAACTAAAGCAATAACCTTATCTCCTGCTCGAGGCGTATAAGACCCTTTAAGAGGGATAACATTAATGTAATTTTTATTAATCTGCTTTAAACCAATGTTTAACGATATTATTTTTGTTCTTTCTTTATTTAAAATTGTACCTCTTCCGGGTAAGAAATTTTTTGTATCTTCTGTTAATACCTCTCCTGGCACGACAACCTCCCGAGAAACATCTTCACTATCGATCTCATCTATTTCTTCAGCTTCATCATTATCTTCAATAGTTTCTTCTATTGATTCATCTTCTTCATTTTCCATTTATTTTTAATCACTCTCGATTTATAATTTATACATTTGATTAATTATCGTAAAAATCCATTAAGGAAAATTAGTTAAAAATTATCTGGTTAGGATTTTATTAATTTAGTTTGAACTCGTCCATGAGTTAACTTATTCAATTTATCAATCAATTCCATTTGTAATCCTGCAGGCAAACTAACAACTGAAACCCAAGATCCATCCGATTGCCACTCCTCATTTTTAATTTGTGCTAATTGCGCAACAACATTATAACCCTTTGCAGTAAAGGCCGAAGGAATTTTTATCGCAATTTCCACTTGCTCCATTCGAATAGGTATGATTGCCCGTATCTGTTTAAGTACATCGTCAACTTGTTCTTCCGCGCTTCTCATTAAGTCAACTTTAACTTTTGCTTCCTCTATAGCCTTTTCAATTCTTTGATAAGGATGCGGTTTTTTATTTTGAGGATTTATCGCGTTTTTAGTTATAATTGTAATAATCTGCTTTAATTTCTTATCTCTTTCATCATCTCGTTGGGTCTGAGTCCAATGTATTTCTCCTTCTAATAAAATGTGGCTCGCGATAATCCTTCCGTCTGTAGTATTAAACACAGCTTCCTTATCGCCGTCAGTTGCTTTTTTTCCCCTTCTCAAATCTTCAAATACGGTAAAACTTTCAAAAATTAATTCAATTGAAATTTTAGGATTTTTTAAGAGTTCTTCAGCAGAAACTCGAGATTTTTTGCTTCCTTCCATAAGACGTTTGTTTATTTCTTCTCGAATGATTTTTTTGGCTTCCCATGCTTTGTCCGGGGCTAATAACATCTCAAAGGTGCGCCCCTCTTTAACTATGCGCCCAACAATGAAACCACCTAAATCTATTCTTGCTCTGCCTATCATTTAAATTTTTCACTAACTACCTTATTGAATGATTCTCGCTTTTTACTATTTTTTGCCTTATATTAATTGATAAATATTAATGAGGGTTAACCTTGAATCTTAAATATTTTATAGAAGATTATAATTTATTTAATAAATCTTCCTTTTCTTCATCACTCAATAATTTAAATTCAATATCGTCTTTCATAATGAAAGCTATATCACAAGTTTCTTTTTTCAAATTATCACCCATTAATTCTTTTAAAGCTCTTAAAGGTAATAATTTTAATTCATCATCAATAATATCCTCTTTATAATTTTCTTCAAGGTAAACCCGCGCCTCAGTTGCACCTGAACCTATCGCAAAAGCTTTATAACCCCACATAGCGCCCGAGGGGTCTGTCAAATACAACGAAGCCTCTCCATTTGGATCAACTCCAGCTATGAGGAAACTAACTCCAAAAGGTCTCACACCTGCGTTCTGCGTGAAAAGTTGGAGATATTCGCAAATATTAAGCGTACTATCTTTAACCGAAATTCTCTCGTCGTAATTTAAAATATTAACTTGTGCCTGAACTCGCGCGCGGTCTATAAGTACCCTTGCGTCAGCAGTGAGCCCAGCAATGGCCGCGCCAATATGGGTGTCAACTTTAAATATCTTTTCTGAGCCAATAATTTCTTGAAGTTCGGAACTCTTTTTTTCGACGGCAAAAACAACGGAATGACTATTCCTACATACAATAGCCGTTGTTCCTCTTCTTACGGCTTCTATAGCGTACTCAACCTGAAACAGCCTCCCCTCTGGAGAGAACTGAGTTATAGCCATATCGTACCCTCGTCCTGCTTGCTGGAACATGATATTTATCCCTTTTTAATTTTTAATTAATTATCTAATTTTTTTTTTACTATTAAAATATTGAAATTTTTAATAAAATTTATATTTTGTCTAAATAAAGTATTAGCTTTTGAACACAAATTCATAATAAAAACTAAAATCTATTTGCTTGCTCAAATTCGGGATATAAATAAAAAAGAAATAAAATGTAATTTTATAAGACTTAATAATAATTTGGTGAATTCTTCAAACAGTTTAACTCCAAGCAACCTTATTGATAAAAATTGACCACTCAAGTAAAATCAAACCTTCGTCTCGAGTATGTGCTATGAGGTAATCTCCGTTTTTTGTTATCGAACCAACTATATTACCCTTCCCCCCAGCTATATTTTTTGCCGCTAATTGAATGTCATCATTTTTTAATATCGCAAATCTATAGGTCTGAAAGTTAAGAGCTGGTTCTTTTTGTTTCCACGCTACAAGCATAGCTTTAGCTTCTTCGTTTGATAAAGAGAATTCTTCGGATTTAAATAGAATCTCGCCGTTAGAATCCAACAAGAAAATTTCTTCCGTACCGTCGTATTTTCTTAGTTCTTCAACTAAATAATTAAATCGTTGTTGTTCCATAACTCACATCAACAAATTCTTATGCTTTTCTTTAAACTATCATAAAAGTTCATCAATTTAAATTTTATTAGAACGAAATTAAGTTAGAATTAAATAATATAATAAGAGAAAATAAGAAATATTACGTTTTACTTACTATTATAATAATTATTTTTATGATTCATATTTCTATATTTAGGAATTTTTAATGGTAAAAAATTTAGTCCTATACGATAAAATTTATAACGTCTATACAGATAAAGATAAAAAAGAAATTTCAATAAGATATCGAAAATATTTGAACGAATTAGCGCAAAGCTTTCCAAATACAAAAGTTCAAATAAAAAAGGTAAGACAATTTGACGATAGAGTTGAGATTCTAATATCGGGACCCGAAGAAGTCTTCCTTCTTAATTTATTTAAGAAAGAAGTTGGAGCTATCGTTGAGTTCGATGAGGTTGAAATAAATCAAACGTATAAAGGAGTCTTATTAGATGTAGGAAAGGTAGGGTTTGGAATTTTTGTGGATTGCGCTATTTTAAACCCTAAAACGGATGTTTTGCTTAATCTTCACGCTCTTAGAAAACAATTGTGTAAAGGAAGAGATGTTTCTCTAACAGAAATTATTAAATCTTACGATTTTATCGATCATTTTCCTGTTTATATAAAAATTACTTCAATCGATAAAGAAAAAGAACAAATCCAAGGCAATCTAGATCAGAAGACTTTAAAACTTTACGGTAAATTAGTTGTGGAAAATCTCGAAGGCGTTTTTGTAAGCGGTGAAACAAAAGGTCAGTTCAAAAAAGCTCTTATAAGGACCGGTCATTATCGAGACATCGCTTCAATAGAGCGATTCGGATTTCTGGAGAATATCGTAATTTTAAGACAAAATACAACCGCTCCAGGAATTATTGCAGATATTGGCAAATACCTTAAAAATTGTAAGTTGAGCGCAATTAGACCTGAAAGAATCAGAAAATTATTTGTATAGAATGGAAAAATGGTGGGCCCAGGGAGGATTGAACTCCCGACCTTCTCGGTGTATTCGCGGTATAACACGAGTCATATCATACTAGCGAGACGTCTATTATTCAGTTTCTAAAAAACTGAATCATAACCACTAGACCATGGGCCCTTGCTTTTTAAATGTTATAAGAACGCAATCGGTGGGAGTCTCGATCCTATTGTAATCAATGGGATATTCGAACCCACGAGTCCGTTTGGACACCGGATTAGCAATCCGGCGCTTTCGGCACGCTTTTCCGTTCTACCAGGCTAAGCGACGATTGCTTAGTGTTTTTATAAACTTTAAATGCTATATTTTACATATAAAAATCTAAAATTTTAATACTTTTTCATTGTATTGCGTATTTGATCTATATTGAAAAGAAACAAAGAAAAAATAAAAAAAAAATTCAATGTGATAATTCTAAAACCACAACTTTTTTATTAATGTTACTTTCGATTCTTTTTGTATGTATCAATCTAAGTTTTGCATAATCTAATAGATTAGAAAATATTAAATTTTAAAAAGAAAAGAGAGAAATTTTAGCTTAAAATCACTCTTGGATTATCTCAAACACCATCTTCTCGATGATTGGCTTCTTCGTGTATCGCTTATCGTAATACCAACCAACTAAATGAGCTTTTAAAGGAGGATCATTTTCGGGAAGATTAGGAATTACGATTATCATTACACCATTTGAGAGATATTTTAAAATCTTTTTATCGATTGCGTGTAATTTATCGTTTCCTGAAGGGTGTGTATGAGCCTGCCAGATTATATCTATTCCAAGTTCTTGTTTAAACTTACGCATATTGTAGATTTTCGATTTCTTATATCGCATCCAACTTCTAGGTTTTACGTGAGTTTTGGTTTTTCTCAAATCTGGATTGATAATAAATTTATTAACTATTCCGAAGTTTTCTTTACGATCCGCAAAAATCCAGTAATTTTCGATGTTAGGAAAAACTTCTGCGGCTCTGTTCGTGATTTCTTTAAAAATACGATCTGGTATTAAATATCTAAAATCTTTTGCCCCGCTCATTTTTTATATCATCTCAAGTGTAAGTCAATGAAACATAAAATTTATATTTTTCTTTTAAGTGTTCCTTAAAGTATGAATTACGAGAGTAAAATAATAAAAAAATTTATTTTATTAAATATAATCTATTTTAATACCTATATCATAATCAAAAAAAAAAAGAAAATAAAAAACCGTAATTCCAGAGCACCTGTAGCCTAGTGGTAAGACGCTGGCCTTGAGCGTGTAATATAATTTATCAAGTAAGCCAGTGCGCGTAAGCGCTCGGGGGTTCAAATCCCTCCAGGTGCGTTTTCAATGGCGGTTTTAGTAAACGGGGCTATTAGCGCAGGCAGGTAGCGCATCCGGCTCTTAACCGGCAGGTCGGGGGTTCGATACTTCCATCCTTATCAGATGGAGGCGAAAGTCCCTCATAGCCCGCTTATTTTTTAAAATAAAAGAAAAAAGATTTATCACTTTATAAATATTGAAATATAACTTCAAAATCAGAGAAATCAAATGGTTTTAGGATGTAGCCATTGGCTTGACTATCCTCAAAATTTTTTTTTACTTCAGAACCCGGGATGGCTGTTAGTAAAAAGACTTTTATGTCTTTAAGATCTTTATTTGATTTAATTTTTTTACATATGTCGTAACCGCTATAATCTGGCAAAATAATATCGAGTAGAACTAATTTACAAGGGTTATTGGCTAATTCTTGCAATCCTTTTGTTCCACTTACAACACCCTTACAAGAAAAACCTTTGCTATCAAAATAGCTCGTTAACAAACGAATAGTTGCTAAATCATCTTCTATTAGCAAAATATCGTATTGAGAGCTTTCCGTTTTTATGTTGTCTAGTATATTAATAATTCTATTCTCGAGAAGTATAGATTGGTCGAAGATGTTTTGAATTGTATTAAATACATCATCCATCAATTCCTCCCTATAATTCTCAATTAATAGTTGTGAAAACCCCTTAATTGATGTTAATGGCTCTTTCAACGCGTGGGATATGTTCGTAAGAGTTTTATCGTCGAGTTTATGCAAATCTTCGCCGATTAAACCCGATTTCTGCTTAATAAAGTAATTTACGCTTTCTCTTATGAGTTTTGATACGGTTTTGTATTTATCTTTATGAGTATTTATAAAATCCTGCCAATTAGCTTTAGTTTCATCGGCTACATACAACGAAATTCGCTCTTTTTCACGATCATAAATTTTTTCTCCTTTCAACCATTTAATAAAGCCTTCGGTTATAGAACCGCGCCAGATAGCGTATTTATCGGTTTCCTCTTCGTATTCTTTCATTAGTTCTTTAGTTTTTTCGCTCTTCAAATCAAGATTTTTTAATTCATTTTCAGTCAATTTAGGCATAGAATAGTTATTCTCACCGTTCGAATTACTATCGCGTTTCTTTTCGTCAGGAATTTTTAACACCGTAATTTTTACTTTGTGATTTAATTGTTTTTTACCGTTCAAAATTTACGGTAAATATTTACATATTATAAAAAACTCTATCTTTGTTATATAAAATATTACATAAAAGTAATTTTTTACAAAAAATAAACATTGTTTATTTTAATAATAAGTAAGTAATCTATATATTTTATCTTTAAATGTAAGCTTTTCTTTCTCTTATAATAAAGGATTATTATAGGAGAATCTGAATCAAATTATTTTGCTCTTCCGTTTAATATTTTAAAAATAACATCAAAATCAGAAAAGTTAAAAGGTTTAAGAATAAATCCATCTACTTTTGTTTCTTCAATGTGTTTTTTTACTTCAGACGCCGAAATGGCCGTAAGAAAGTACACAGGAATTGTTTTATAATAGTTATCAGTTTTTATGGTTTTACAAATGTCATAACCACTTAAATCTGGCAAAATTACGTCTAATAAAATGACTTTAGGTGTGGTTATTCGTAGTTCTTCTAATCCTTTCGCTCCGCTAACTACACCCTTACAAGTGAATTTTTTACTTTCAAAATAACTAGTAATCAATCTAATTGTCGCTAAATCGTCTTCAATTAATAAAATGTCGTATGGAGAACTTTCAGGTTTGATATTATCCAAGAAATTCTTTATAATATTCTCTAATAAATTGCTTTGATCAAAGATATTTTTCACAGTTTCTTTTACGTGAATACTCAATTTATCTTTATATTCTTCGCTCTCAAGCAATAATTGAGAGTAACCTTTAATAGAAGTTAACGGTTCTTTTAACGCGTGAGATATGTTGGATATTGTTTTAGGGTTAAGTTTTGATAATTCGCTCGAAACTTGACCAGAGTCTTCAATAAACGACTTAACACTCTGCCTTATTAGCTCAGAAAAAGTAGGAAAATCTCTTTTGTTTGTATTAATGAATTCCTGCCACTCATCCTTAGTGTCGTCAGCTACATATAAAGAAATTCGCTCTTTATCTCTCGTATATATTTTTTCGCCCTTCAGCCATTTCTTTAATCCCTCTGTTACAGCCCCCCGCCAAATCGCGTATCTACCCGTTTCTCTCTCGTATTTCTTCATGAGACGTTTAATTTTTTCATTGTTCAAATCAAGGTTTTTAATTTCTTTTTCAGTCATTCGAGGACTATCGCTGTTTTTTTCAGTTTTTTCCCTCCTCTTAATTTCAAGTTGTTCTTTCTCCCTTTTTGAATTATGACTTCCTTTTTTTAACCTATATTCCGATTTATTCAAGTTTCTCCGTTCTTCTGTGATCAGTATTTCACCTTAACACACGATTTTTTCCAAAGAAGTAGTAAAACAAATATTATTTAACATTATCTAAATAGAAATTTTTTGCTCATATTTAAGCAACTAATTTTTTTTGAGTATTTTAAGTCGCGCCATCCTACGGAAAAAATGAAGTTATAACAGATTTCCACATTCCAAAATAATTCCTTGTTATGAAGCGTAAAATTTAATCTCGACAAAAAAGAATCTTTTCTTACAGTATATATCGATATTATGTAGATTTTTAATCCCATTAAAAATATTTATATTCAAATTCATTTTATTTACAGAAAAATATTGAATTAGTTATCAAAAAAAAGTTTTGTTGCTATTATTCGTAAATTTTTGATTGAAAATCGTAATGTTTAAATATAAATATGGGCTAATTTGTTATAACAACAAAATTATGTGTGTACAAAAAAATAATATTTGTTATCAATTAAATCCTATGAAAATTAGGAAAATCAAAAAAAATTTTAAAAAAAAAATTTTTTACATGGTTTGGAAAGAGGTATGCTAAAATGGTCGTAGAAATAAATATATTATCAAATTTATGCCCCGAATGCAGTGGAAATACAATCAATGTTCTAGAAAGAGGGGAAACCGTCTGCCAACAATGTGGTTTGGTTGTAGGTGAGAGAAATTTAGACATTAATCATAGCGGAATTAGAGCTTATTCTAAACACGAAAAAGATAGAAAGGAGCGTACTGGATCTCCTATGTCGATTTTGATGCCAGATATTGGGTTAAGTACTGTTATTGATAGGACAAAAATCAAAAACCCAGATTTAAGACGGGCTGCTAAGTGGAATACGCACTTATCTTGGGAGAAACGCAACATGTTAATGGCTATAACCGAATTAAAAAGAATTGGTGGCAACTTAAATTTTCCTGAAAGAGTAAAAAAATCAGCAGTACGATTGTATAAAGAAGTTTTTAAAAGACAACTATTAAGAGGCAGGTCAATTAATGGCATGGTTGCGGCGTGTGCTTATTACGCGTGTAAAGACGAAAAAGTACCTATTACTCTTCAAGAGATTTTAGAAGAAGCTTCTATTAATGATAATATCGTAAAAAAGTGCTATAAAATATTGGTTCGGGAGTTAAATTTAAAAATATCGCATATCGATCCAATTACACTCATTCCACGTTATTGTGCAGATTTGAATTTAGGGATTGAGGTCGAAAAAGAGGCGATGCGCGTACTTCAAAATTTTATTAAAACTACCTCGATATCTGGCAAGGATCCTAAAGGATTGTGTGCAGGCGCTATATATCTTGTTGCGAAGTTGAGAAACGTTAAAGTGAGTCAGAAAGATATTTCGTGCGTAATTTCCGTTACTGAAGTCACATTACGCTCAAGGTATAAAGAACTCCTTAAAAATATCAGTTTTAATTTTGCTCCATCAAATTAATTAATATTTTGAAAGATTTTTTCATTATTTTTAAAAAAATTAGCAATTGATTTTTTAATTTTGAAATTTAATTTTTATAAATTGATGTTGATTTCGTTCTTATGCTAAATATTTTGACTTAAAGACCGCTCGTGCTTGTAAGAAGAACCATAATATAATCGGCAACGCCTTCAATAGAATCGGAAATAGCTTCTAAAATGTCGAATATGTTCCCGATAGTAAAAATTGTAAAGAAATTTACGTTGTAGTCTGTTTCTTGAAGGCTTTTTCTTAATTTAATATTTAATAGGTCCACTTCGTGTTCTTTATTATTTATTAGCTTAGCGTACGGTCTCACATTTTTCCTTTCTTCCACTAAATCAATCACAAGCTTATCTAAATATTCAACTGCTTCTACGGTTGTTTCTATTATTTTCAAGATAATACTTACAGTCTCTTCGCTACTTTGTTCCCAAAAAATTATTGGTATCGTAACAATTCTACGAGCAACACCAGTACTACAATTTGCTACATCATCCAATCTTTTTACTAAATGTGATAAGTTTTGTCTTATGCTGGGGTTTAATTCTCCTATAGAGACGTCTTTTTGGATTCTCCTTCTTAATTTATCCGCATCGTCTTCTAGAAGATCAACTTTTAGAAAATTTTTATTAGCTTTTTCGAGATTTTTGTCTTTTAATAATAAATTTAACCCAACTTCTAATTCTTTCACGCATTCTTGAACAATTTGAGCGTGTTTGATCGTTTTTTCCAAGACATTTAAAGCCGTTTCTCTTTTTAAAAATTCTATTAATGAACCCATTTTTATCACATTTTTTTATTTTTTTGTAATGCTCTATATTACAATATATTATAGTATATTTTATTAGGTTAATCCTAGTAAATTAAATCCAAAATAAATAAACCCAGAAAGCGTTGCTGCTATTGGAAAAGTTATAACCCAATATATCCCCATTTTTCCTAATCCTTTATAATCTATTTCTTTTTTTTGAGCTAAACCCATACCAATTATACAAAATACGATGACGTGACTATGAGATATTGGTAAACTTAATAATGTAGCAACCATCAAAATTAAGGCAGTACTTAATTGAATAATTAAACCTTCGCTCGGACGAGAATCAATCATTTGCGACGCTAAGTTTCTAATTACATATCGTGCGGCAAAATATATTCCAATACAAGAAGCAATCCCGCATGTAAATGCGTAGAATAAATACTGCCCCATATTCAACGAGCCATTGTCCAATAACCCATAAAGGATACCTAAGGCCTCGCCCGAATTTGCTCCAACCCATATCTCGGCAAAGATAACAGTAATTAACAATAGCCATTTGAAAATTTTTTCAGAATTCTCGATCTGGTTCAAACCTTTTAGTCGGGTTAAATAAGTTTTAGCAATTATTTTAAAAAGTATAAATGTAATAATTAAGCCAAGCACAGGCGATATAAACCAACTAAGGACGACGTTTCCCAATTTATCCCAATTAAACGCTGTTTCTGGACTTACTCCTCCTTGTAAAAATGAATACACGATTACAACTCCAACTATGCTCCCTATTAGTGAGTGAGTGCTGCTTAAAGGAATTCCCGCAAAACTCCCAATTACTAACCAAATTATACTGCTTATTAAAACTGTTAACAACATAAAAGTCGTATAAGTTAAACCCTCTCCTAATAAATCAGCACCTACAGTTTTTGCTACAAACGCAAAGCTAAAGGAGAACATCCCAACACCAACGGCTATACCCCCAATTAATAATGCAACCTTAAACTTCAAAACTCCCGCTCCTACTAACGAAGATAAAGTTTCGTCATTAGCGCCTATAGCGAATGCGAGGGAGATTGCCAAAATAATTAAAACGATAACTAAAATTGAAGTTAGGTCGACCGCCATATCAAATCGTGTTTTATATTTTAATCGAAAATTAAATATTTAGTCGCTAAAAATTGAATGTATTCTGAAAAACTCTTGATATGATCGGCCAACATCATTATACCTTCTATTAATTCTTTCAAGTAAAGGAAGGTCCTTGATAAATAATCCATATCATAATTATATAGCCTGTTAAGAAGTTGCCACTCTTCTCTTCTCATATTACGCCTTTTGTCTTTGATATTTTCGCAGATATCGTGAGCTTTGGTTAAATCAGAACCAATAAATTTGATTGCGTCTGTTAATTGATTTGAAATCAATTTTAACGATTTAAGTATATTCAGTATTTGGAGTTTAAACTCTTCATCAGGAAATACAACTCTATAAAGGAGCATTTTATTAGCAGAAAATTCTCCAATATTTTTGATATCGTTAATTTTAGTAAATAATTTTAGCCTATCCGCCTTTGAAAACATTAACTTAGATTTAAATATCTTAGATTCAAAAGCTTTTTTGATTCGAACTTCAGTATTAGTCTCAATGACGTAATTTAGGTTTTGTGTGAAATTGTCAAAATCTTCTTCGACAAGAAATTCAATGCCTTCAATTAATTTCAAATTTTGTTCGTTTATGTTATCAACAAATAAGTGCGTTAATTCATCAATACTTAATTTTTTTAACTCTTTCTCACTTATCTCCTTCATACTGAATATAACCATTGAGAATTCTTAAATTTTTGATATATACGATATATATAATTATATAGAATTAATAATTTCTATTGGAAATTTAATTTTACCATTTTTTTATTATTATCAAGATATACTACATTGTATGTTAGAAAACTAGTAGCCTTACTTGAAATTTAAATTAATATTTTTATTAACACCTTAAGATGCGCAACGTTCAAAAGTTCTTCTTTTTTCGGTGTTATCACTGTGGTGAATGGTTTTATAGCAATAAGATATTAAAATCAAAAAAATGTTGGAAATGTAATCGATCGTTTCAGTTTAAACATTCTGTTAAATTTTCCAAGATGGTAACGCTCCAAGAAGCCATTAAAGCTATCAAGAAACTAAAGATGAGTGGAGAAAAAGAATCTCTTTTTTATTATCTTAAACCAAAAGATAATTTTAAATGAAAATTAATTTAAAAAATAAAATTATTTAAACCTCTCCTCTTCAATCTTTTTAAGATTCTATTTATAATGTTATTAAAATTTTATTAATAATTCATATACGGTGATTTGGTGAATACTATGGAAACTAAAGACGAATTAAAGCTATTTGATAACGATTTTATAAATCACTTAACTCAAGAAGCGGGAAACCAGATCGATTATTGGGATATAAGAGCAACGATAAGCAATGGAACAACTATAGATTTTACGGATCAAAAAAGTTCAGAAATCTCTTCCTATGAAATTACAAATTGTGGGATACGAACTTTTGTGAATGGAGGTTGGGGATTTTATGTATTGAAAGATCTTAACAAAGATTTGATTAAAACAAGCTTTTTAAAATCGATTAAGCTAGCGAAATTAACAGAGTCTTTATCAAAACACAAGTTCAAAATCAAAGAAGTTGATCCTATTAAAAAAAATTTTAAAATTAAGAGTAAGAGAAAGCTGGCAAATGTAGATATTGAAGAAAAGATTCTTCTCGTAAAACATCAAGAAAAGCTTGCATCTAATTATTCTAAAAAGGTAAAAAACACTCATACGATTTACATGGATGGCGTTAAAAGTTATGTTTTTATAAACTCGTTTGGTAGTAATATTTATCAGGATCTTTCATATTTACGCTTGATGAATATAGTTTATTCCCAAAAAGGGGGTGTAATCCAAAGATCGATTAATTCTGTCGGAGGTTTAGGGGGGTTCGAAATATTATCTACAGAGAAAGCAGAAAATTTAAGCGTTAAAACAGCAAAAGAATCGATTAAATTATTAGAAGCAAAATCTCCGATTGGGGGAAAATTTACGATTATAGCCGATCCTAAACTTGCCGGAACCTTAATTCACGAAGCACTTGGACACGCGTGTGAAGCAGATTTGGTTTTGAGCAAGGAAAGCATATTGGAAGGAAAAATTGGTCAAGAAGTGGCTGTAGGCGACATGAATGTAGTGGATGATCCCTCAATGGGACAAAAGTCTAAATTTGGATTACCATATGAGTTATTTGGGAGTTATTTTGTAGACGATGAAGGGATTCCTTCCCAAAAAACAGTACTAATTGAAAATGGAGTGTTTAAAAATTATTTACATAACTTAGAAACCTCTGCTAGAATGAATGTACCTCCAAATGGTCATGGAAGAGCTTCATCTAGCTCTTCTAAGCCTCAAGTTCGAATGGGATTTACTTATATCGAACCAAAAGACTGGAATGTCGATGAAATGATTCAAGATACAAAAAATGGAATTCTTTGTGAAGATTTTTTGTACGGTTATACGAATCCGACCACAGGAAACTTCCAATTTAAATGTAAATTTTCCTATAAAATTAAAAATGGGGAAAAACAGGAATTGATGAGAGATGTTGCGTTGTCAGGTATGATTTTAGAAGTTTTAAAAAAAATCTCCGCTATTGGTGATAATAATACATTCGACTTTTCATCTGGAATATGTGGTAAGGGTGGTCAGAGCATTTATTTAAGTGATGGAGGGCCGTACCTTAGGATCGACAATATAACCGTAGGGGGATTGAATTAAATGGATAATACGATTGATATTTTTGAGCTTGCCAATTATGGGATAAAAATCGCCGAAATAAAGGCTCCAAATTTTAAATGCGCAGAAATTTTCGTTGGCAAGAACGAATATACCAACATCGAACTCGAAGAAAATTCAATAAAATACAGTGAAATTGGAAGAGACCATGGAGTTTCGATTAGAATTTACAATAAAAGAGGTTCTTTAGGGTTTGCGTTTACAAATAAATTAAATAAAAGAATTATAGAAAAAATTATTAAAAACGCTATAAAGATGATGAATGCAGGCACTGCCGATCCTAACTTTCAAAATTTGCCGTTAAAATACAAAACTTATCCTAATGTTAAAAAATTATACGATATCAGTATAAAAACATTAACCATCGAGGACTCAGTTGAATACGTTAAAGAATTGATTAAAGTATGTAAAGACGATGACTTAGCGATTTCTCAATCTGGTGATTTCACATCTAATTGCAATATCTCCTATGTATTCAATTCAAATGATATCGAAGTGTTTGAAAAAGAAACTGTATTTTCAATTTCATCCAACATTATTGTAAAAAATAAAAGTACTGGAGAGACTTCAAATGGGTACGAATCCCAAATGAAAAGAAAACTTAAGGATATTAACGGAACAAATACCGCGATAGAAGCTTTAAAAAACGCGAAAAGAAATCTTAATAGAATTAAAATTAAGACCAAAAAGATGCCTGTAATTTTATCTCCTAAAGGGACAATAAATCTTATTTTAAACCCAATTGCTTCCGCTATAAACGGAGAACTATTTCAATATAAACGAAGTTTTCTGGTTGATAAGAGAGAAAAAGTTATTGGTTCTGAATATTTAACACTTGAAGATAACGCATTGATAGATGGTGCTGTAGGATCTAGTAACTTCGATGGAGAGGGCGTCCCTTGCAAGAATAAAATAATTATAGATAAAGGAATTTTTTTGAAATCTGGCTTAATACACAACAGTTATACAGCAGGGAAGGAAGGTGTTGAAAGCACTGGAAACGCTTCTAGAAGGTCCTTTAGTTCTGTCCCTTCTATAGGTATAACAAACTTCGTTATGCAAACAGGAACTTCTTCTATTGAGGAAATGATACAAGATGTTAAAGAGGGAATATTCTTAAATTCAACCGGAGATTCGGCAAATATATCAACAGGGGACTTTAGTGGATTAATTTCCCAAGGTAATATAATTAAAAATGGAGAAATAAAGCAAGCATTAAACGAAACTATGTTTGGTATAAATCTTTTGGATTTGTTTAAAAATATTGATGCCGTCTCAAAAGATTATAAAATTTACGGATCATTTAAAGCCCCGTATGTAAGAGTTAAAGATGTACAAATTATAGGATCTAAAGATTAAATTATTACGATTTAATTTATTGCTATAATTAAGATTTATTATATTTTTGTTGTTTCATTTTCAAGATTATTAAAAAGTAATATTTAATCTTACATATACCACATCATAAAATCTTCTAATACCTACAGAAGGGATTTCCCATAATTCCGCAATTATAATTTGATTCATTCCGGCCTGAGAAAAAGAAACATTAAATGCACTTGAAATCCAAACCTCTCTATGTTGTAAAGTAATTGTCGACGAATTTACAAATGAGGTTGCGTTTAATGAAGGTGATGAGCCTAGTATAGTATCGTTATTTCCCTTCAAAATTTCTATATGGAATGAAAAATCCCGATTTAAATAATTTCCAACAGAAATATAAAAAGTAATATTTTCATCAACTGCAGCATTTGTAGGGTAATTTTCTGCTTTTTTGTCAGAATTCAAAATACCAAAATACCAATAACCCGGTTCAGGAGTTAATACGGCATAAATTATAAAGCCAGACACAACAATTATACCAATAATTAAGAGAATTTTGAGAATTTTATCAAATTCTTTATAACTATTAAGTACTTTTTTTTTTCCCTCTTTAATATTCATTTTGAACATTATCTTTATCTTTAAACCAAGCTATTGTTTTCAATAACCCCTCTTTTAAAGGAGTTGTAGGTTGCCAATTTAGAATTTTTTTTGCTTTTCTTAAATCTGCAGATCTTCTAACAGGATCATCAATAGGTAAAGGCTTGAATACAATTTCTGAATTAGAATTAGTCAACTCTTTTATGATTTTAGCTAATTGTATAATAGTGTATTCTTTATCGTTACCCAAATTAATAACTTCTCCAATTGTTTCGTCTTTATAAACTACCTTTAAAATTCCTTCAATCTCATCTACAACATAAATGAAAGAGCGAGTTTGAGAACCATCGCCAAAAATTGTTATATCTTCGTCGTTTAACGCTTGATGAATAAAGTTTGGAACTACTCTTCCAAACTCTGGCCCAAATCTTATTCTTGGTCCCGAAGTGTTAAAAATTCTTATTACTTTCGTTCTGATTCCGTGTTGTAATTCATACGCTTTGACAAAAGCTTCTCCAGCCCTTTTAGACTCGTCGTAACAACTTCTGGGACCTACGGGGTATGCGCTCTTATAGGAAATCCTAAATAAGATTTACGTGCCCAAAATAGGTTTCAGATGTCGGAATTGCTTCATCGGGAGGATTACCATAAACTTCCGAAGTACTTGTATAGAAAAATAACGCATTATGGGCTTTCGCAATACCTAAAGCGTTCATTGTTCCAAGTGTGTTACTTTTTAGTATTGGAATTGGAAATCTTTTAAATTCAAATGGAGATGCCCTGCTAGCCATATGCATAACAATATCAATTCTCTTAATATCGCCCACGCAAATCCCGTTTGGATGATGAGTCAATCCAAAATAAATAGGTTTAGAAATATCGTGATTAATAAAACGGAAATTTTCTTTTTCCATCAAATGGGAGATGTTATTCAAACTCCCTGAAGATAAATTATCTAAACATATGCAATATGCCCCTTGTTTTACTAAAACATCGCACACCCAAGAACCTAGGAATCCTGCGCCTCCAGTTACTAAAATAGTTTTATCTTGAAATGAAATGTTATCTTTTCTTAGACGATTAATTATTTCAGAAATATCATCCTGTAAATTATAAGTCATTTTTATATACCGCCTTTTTATCTTTATAAAATTTTCAAAAAATTATTAAATTTATTAATTTCAAATTATAAATAATTAATTTCCTTATAATTAAAAATTAGACAGCGATTTTAAAATCATCTTTGTCATTTGGTCAACAAGAATTTTTTTAATCTTTCGTTTCTCATCTACCTCTACAAAAAATCCTATTTTGTTCAAAAATATTTGTTAAAAATTAATGTATATTAAAATATTGAGCTCACATTCAATATAGTAGAATTAGCGAGTTTTTTGCCCACAATATTGGCAGTACTTAAGTTCCAATGGATAATATTTACTACAACTAGAACATTTTATTAATGAATTCTTGAGAATCTCTCGTCCAAGCATTTCGAAGACATTTTCTACATTTTCTCCCGTCTTTGAAGAAACTCCAATTATATCTCCTTGAAATTTGTATTTATTAAATACTTCTTTGGCGTCTTCATGTTTGACTTCCCTTTGGTTTTCTAAATCAATCTTAGCTTCAATCATTATTTTTGTTTTTGGAGAATTTGGAACCGAAGTAATAACTTTAATCCAATTGTGAAGATCTTCTAAGGAATCTTTATTCGTAATGTCATAAAGAACAAGAGCTCCAGAAGCGCCCGAGACGTAAGAGGGTAATAAAAGACGGAACTTTTTTTCTCCGGCAAAATCCCAAATGTTGAGAAGAATCTCTGTATCGTCCACTACAACCTTCTTCGTTTCAAAATCTACTCCAATCGTTGATAAAGTTGATTTATCAAACTTTCCAGTTGCGTAGCGCCTTATGAGAGAAGTTTTTCCTACATTTTTAGCACCTGCTACTATTACTTTAAATTTGATAATTGTTTTTACACCAAGTTTTTTTGATTATAATCTTATTATTGTAAATATTAACATAAAAGTATTAATCTTTAATCATAAAAATTTTATTACTAATTTTAATTGTTTGTTTTTTCAATTTTTAAAAATTTTCTCATACTATTATGAAATTTTATTACAACCTTTTTAGTATTATTTGCCATAAAAAGTATCCTTTTATTTCTAGAATTCAATTTTGAATAAAAAAATGCTAAATTTACTTCCACGTGTGTGTTCTTTCGCTTTTACATTAAAAATTATAAGCAATATTTTAATAGAAAAAAAAATATTGTCAAATCATGGAAAATCGTTCAAATAAAAAATATATTGGGACTTTATCACAGAAAGAGTTGATGAAATTATACGCAAAGCATGTGAGCGCACCAAAAGTTCGTTTTTTTAAAGGATTTGGGTTAGGAATCGTACCGGGAGAGCGGAAAGGAGTCAAATTTAGGACACTTGCTGGACCAAGACCCTCTGATCCACCAATGGAACTGTTTGATTGCCACACATGTGGAGGTGTTTATAATTTAGGTCATCTAAATCCAAGAATTATTAAAGTTCTTAAGGATGCTTTAGATGGTGGGCTAGATATCGGTGATCATCTGCAATTATCAGAATGGAGAGCTATTTTGGGGAAAAAATTAGCGGAATTAATGCCTCCAGGAATAACAAAAACCACATTTGGAGTTAGCGGTGGTGAAGCAGTTGATACTGCCATTAAGTTTTCAAGGGCATATACAAAAAGGAAAAGATGTATCTCCGCAACTGGAGGATTTCACGGACATACCGGATTTGCCTTGGCAACTGGAGACCCTGGCTTTAAAGAAAACTTTCTATGGAATCTTCCTGGTTTTGAGCAAGTTCCTTTTGGCGATGGAGACGCCTTGAAAAAAACTATTTCGGATGATGTTGCGTGTGTTATTTTAGAAACTATTCCAGCAACAGGCGGAGTATTAATCGCTCCAGAAGGTTACTTTTCAGAGGTTCGGGAACTCTGCGACGAACATGGGGTTATGATGATCATTGACGAAGTTCAAACCGGACTTGGACGAACAAGTCATTTTTGGGCGATTTATGGTGGTTTATATGAGAATGAAAAAGTTGTTCCTGATTTTATGGTTTTAGGGAAAGGTATGAGCTCTGGGATATACCCAATCTCTACTTGTAGTTACAAACCATTTATAGAGAAGTCAGTTTTTAAGGACGACCCATTCATTCATATTTCTACAACTGGTGGCTCAGATTTAGGTTGTGCGATTGCTTGCGAGATGTTAGACATACAGTCCGATCCCGAATTTTTAAAACATGTAAAAGAAATGGGTAAGTTATTTGGTAAAGGTTTAGAAGAAATAGCGTCCGATAATTCTGATTTAATAAAAGAAGTGAGGGGAAGAGGGCTTATATGGGGGATGGAGTTTAATAGCGAAACATTTGGACAATTAGCTATGCTCTCCATAATAAAGGAAGGCGTTTTACAAAATTACTGTGGTAATAGAAAAGATACTCTTATTATGATGCCACCATTAATCGTGAAAGAAGAAGAAATTGAAGAGATTATAGAGAGAATAGGTAAAGGTGTCCATAATCTTAAAAAATTAATTTAAAAATATTTTTTTCTCAATTTAGGAGTTATTATGATATTTAAATCTACTTAATTTATAGATTTCTTGAGCGATTTTCTTTCCAATATTCTCAACTTTCAATAAATCACCAATTTCAGCGTTGAAAATTTCTTGGAGGGATTTCAATTCTCGAAGAAGGTTTCTTGCTCTAAGCGAATTTACGCCAGGAACGCCTGCAACAATGTATTCTAATAAACGAGAAATCTCGATGGGTTTCTTCTCAAACCTTAGTTTTAATTCACCTTTAGCACTAGATTGTTCTTTTTTCGCTAATTGAAAAAGGAAAGTAGCAGTTTCAGTGGAATCTTTTGTTTTGTATATAGAAATTGCTAAATTCAAAATAATGGAAGTTAATGCACCGTAGAGGGCGTTTTGATTAATATTTGAATTAATAAAAAGGTCTCCTTCTAAAATTAAGATGGGTCTAATAAAGTTATTTTTTAAATCATTCAATTCGTTAAATAATCTTCCATCTTTAATAGAATCATTAAAATCTTGTGCAGATTTTCGTTCAATCCCAACTCTTTCCGATACTATGTAATCAGCCACAGCTAGTTGTTTTAATTTTAAATCAACTCCCATTAAAGATAGTGTCCTAACAACCGCAGAGGCGGTTTCTCTATTGTCACAAATTATTGTAAATTTTTCGGCACCTTCAATTTTTTGGATCAACCGAATTTCATTTTGATTTTTTAAATTAGCCTTATCTCTATCTTCTTTTTCTTTTTTAACGAAATTTAAGAGACTCGATTGCCCAAAGTCTTTAGAGTTGGAATCATTTTCTTTAATTTTTTTTAAACTCTGCTTCATATTACGCTCCTTAGCTCTTTCTGCCCAATAGTACCCTTCATCACGGGTACCCTCAGCCATTAAAATAATTACTTTTCCTTCTTTTTTTCTACCAGTCCTCCCGCGACGTTGAATTGAACGTACAGCACTCGGAACGACATCGTAAAAAATCACTAAATCACATTCTGCTATATCTAATCCTTCTTCGCCAACACTTGTCGCTATTAACGTATTGTAAATTCCCTTTTTAAACTCGTCAAGAAGTCTGATTTGTTCCTTTTGAGTTAAACCTTTGTCAGATGTTTTAGTCTGTTGTCCAACGAATTTATGTGCCATTATACTTGGATCTTTTTTAAGAAATTTAACTATATTGTTAACAGAATCCCGAAAATGACAAAATACCAAAATTCTTGAATTAATATTTCCAATAATCTGATTATGTAGAATTTCTGCTAATCTTTCTAATTTAGGATGTACAACTCCTTTTATTTTGTTAGATTCAATTAACTCAATAACGCGTTTAATGTCAGGATCTCTTAAGAGTTCTTTTAACGATTTATTTGCTGTATTTTGTTTTATCTTTTCTAAGTTTTTTTTCATGTAATCATCTAAAGCGCTCAATCCCTGAGTTTCTATTAGTTCCTCCATATGAGAAAGCCTTATAGCATTTGCAGTATATTTTTTAGCCGTAAATAATTGGAACTTCTCGTCATCAGTTCTAGATGTCGAAATCCTCCCGTTGATTACTTTATCTAAAGCTAATAAATTCTTTCTTGTAACTTTTGAGATATCTGATGTATTCAATAATTCTTTTTGCTTTAACCATTTATAAATTGTTCTTAATTTTTCTGAAATAATTTTTTTAATATCTAAAAACTCGCTTGGAAGCTTAACCTTAACCCACTCGTTATCGACTTTATAAATATAAGGTTTAACGTCTGAATCAAGATCTGTTCTAATTTCAAGGTGATCGATAAATAAATTATTTTTTATTTCATTAATCTTCCCTTCCGTTGATCCTGGACTTGCCGTAAGCCCTAATATTTGAGGATTTTTCGAAGATTCCATGTACTTTTTAGCAATAAAACAATATGCGTAATCCCCAACAGCACGATGGCATTCATCAAAAATAATTAAACTAACACTATTTATTGAATAAAGATTTGAAATTATATCATTTTGGAGCACTTGTGGCGTCATAAAAGCGACCTCTAAACCATCCCATAATTCTTTCCTTTTTTCTGGTGAAGTCGTTCCTGTAATTGCTTTCAAGCTTTGAGAAGGAATAACAGTTAATCCTAAGAACGATTTATAATGTTGATTAACTAATGGTTTGGTTGGAGCTAAAAAAATTACTTTTGAATTGGGTTTTTCTGTTAATCTCTGTACCGCTAACATTAAACCTATAATCGTTTTTCCTAGCCCCGTAGGAATAACCACTAAACAGTTGGTGTTTAGGCAATTAATAAATATACTTTCTTGATAAGCTCGCCTTAAGACTGAATTTTCTTTAATTAATGGGTGAGATATATACTGTTTTTTTTTCGATATAGAGATCACCAGAAAATATCGTTCTAAAAGGCTCTTTAAAGTTATGTTTTTAATATATATTTTAAAGTTACAGAGTCTAGAGAATCTCTTAAATTATATTAATACCTTTTTAATAATTAGATATTAAATTTATTTTAATAAATTTAAATTTCTCAATTAAATTAGCGCGAGTGGTTTAGCCGTATAACGACACGCTCACACCGTGTAAATCTTCGCTGATTTACAGCGTAAATCTCGACGGTCGGGGGTTCAAAAAATTGAAAATATCTTTCAAATTGAACAATTCCCCCCTTGCGCACCATATTTAGGCGAGGGAAAAATTTAAACTTACTTAATTTACGATAAAAACCAAAAAAGTTTTATTTTATATTACATTTAAAAATTTAATTACTATTTCTTTGGTTTATGTTATGTCTTCTTTTTTAGAGTCTCGTGAATTGAGAAAGTTGTATAAAAAAGTTCGAAAAGATATTAAGGTCGGTTTTATTTTTCTTTCTAGATATGAAAAAGCGCGCATCACAGGTGCAAGAGCACTGCAAATTTCATACGGCGCTCCTATATTAATAGATAAGCCTAAGAATTTAATAGACCCAATTAAGATAGCCTTGCTTGAATTAAAATCTAAAATTTTACCTTTAACAATTCGAAGGGACTATCCTTCAGGAGAATATCAAGATATTCCTATTAATAAATTGATTCTTAAAAAAGATTAATATATTTTAAATATTAATATGTAAAAAATGTTTTATTCGCTCCAATATCCTTTAATTTTATTGAATTCTGTATTTCCCTCTTTCTGTAAGAATATATACAATCTTTCCTTCGACTTGCTCTGTTTCTAAATAACCCTTAGAAATTAAAACTCCTAGAATTTTTTCTAAATCTGCTTTTTTAAATGGTTCAATACCCAACGGTATTCTACTTTGATTAACAACAATCGCGATGCGTGTGAGAAACATTCTTTTATTCATAAACGATTCAAGAACTGTAAGCTCATCGTTAGAAAGGCGTTCAAATTGATCGTGTTCTAAAATTTGGTCTTTAAGTGTTTTGGCAAGCTCTATTGTTTCTTGACTTACTTCTTGTTTCTTTACTTCAACGTGTTTTAATTGCACCAAATCTTTTGCAACTGGTGATTTTTTATTTTGAGCCATTTGCTCTAAGTAATTGCGAATTTTTTCTTTATCCCCTACATCTTTTTTCGAATTCTTATCTTCGTTTTTATTCTCCATAA
>JAUWZT010000022.1 GCA_030615145.1 Promethearchaeota archaeon
TTAACACTTATAGGAAATAATTTTTCCATTTAATTTTACTTTTTTTTAATTTTAATTTTAGCTGTACTTTTTAAAAAAAATAGAAAAACAAGTTAATCAACCTAAAAAGATTTAAAAAAATATTTCAAAAAATATTTCAAAAAATTCGAATTCTATTTATTCCGGAGGGGATAAAACGATCTCCATAGAGCTTACATTATTTTGACGACCTTCCTCGCCCGTAAGTACCTCCGTGGTAATACTAATATCCTTATATTCAACTCCCTTCAAGAAACGATTTTTTAAAATCTCGCAGATATCAACGGCATGAGAAATCGCCTTGCCGCGAGCTTTTACCGTACATTCTACTCCTTTATTCAAGACCATCATCACAGCCATTACGTAATTCATCGTAGGACGACGCCCAACAAAGACCGCGTTTTCTTGACCTTCCCTTCTTTTTCCTTTGTCTGACATTTTTTATTTTCTCTGAATTGTTATTTATTAATTCTCTATGTATATATTATTCCTACGTATTATGCTTTAAATTTATTCAGAATTTATATAAAAAAATGTAGGTTGCAAATAGAGTTGCAGAATAAAATTGAAAAAGTTGCGATTTAAAGCTTACTTAACAATTTATAGGATTAATTTTTAAAACTGATTCATTTAACAAATCCTTCTTAACTTCATTTTCCATATTATAACCTTCTATATACACAATTTTTTTAATCCCAGCATTAATAACTAATTTTAAGCAAGTCATACAAGGAAAAATCGTAGTATAAAGAGTTGTATCACCCTTAATTGAAGTACCATGTATAGCAGCTTGTATTATACAATTAGCTTCGGCATGTACTCCCCGGCATAGTTCGGGTCTTTCACCACTTTTTAAATTCTTTCGAACACATGTTTCTGTAGTACAATGTTTAAATCCAGACGGCGCGCCATTATATCCTGTCGACAATATATGAGAATCCTTTACTAACACCGCACCAACTTTACGTTTTATGCACGTACTTCTTTCTGAGACGACCTTTGCTATTTTCATGAAATACTCGTCTTTAGAAATTCTATATTTATTCATATT
The DNA here is from genome assembly GCA_030615145.1 of Promethearchaeota archaeon. Taxonomy (GTDB): domain Archaea; phylum Asgardarchaeota; class Lokiarchaeia; order Sigyniarchaeales; family SOKP01; genus SOKP01. The sequence continues at coordinate 1,070 of JAUWZT010000022.1, forward strand.
TTATCACTTTTTTTTACTCAATTATATAGCAATAAATAATAAAGTTCAAATATTTTTCAGTTTGGAATATACTAATATTAATTTATTATACTATCTATAGTTGACTAAAATGGGCAATAAATACAAAATACCATGGGCTGCATGGCGAGAACCTGATTATCTTGAGTTAGAATTTCCTGATAGTTGGGATGTTTCATTATGTAGGATGACTGGAGCAGATACCAGAGAATTATCAAGTAAAGATATTAGAAAAGGGATATTAAATCCAATAGGAACTCCTAATTTATCTGTTATTGCCCGGGGGAGAAAAAGCGTGGTAATCGTTGTAGACGATATGACAAGAACGACGCCATCATCGAAAATTCTTCCGTTTGTTTTTGAAGAACTAGAAAAAGCTGATATCTCACAAGAACAAATCACAATTTTATTTGCTCTTGGTGCTCATAGACCAATGAATAAAAACGATTGCTTATTAAAACTAGGCAAAGAAATTGTAAGTAGGTTTAAAATCGAAAATCATCATCCTTATGAGAACCTAGTACATTTAGGAGATTCTAAGATAGGGACGCCCATTGATGTAAATAAAACGTATTATAACGCAGATTTAAAGATTGCGGTAGGAGGTGTTATTCCCCACCCTTTAGCGGGCTTTGGGGGTGGTGCCAAAATAGTATTGCCAGGAGTATGTGGTATTCGCACACTCGAGGCGAACCATTCTGCAGGAATGCGAGGAATTGGAGCGGGAATCGGAAGAATGACTGAAATAAGGGAAGATATTGAGGATATTGCTGATAATGTTGGCTTAGATTTTTCTGTTAACGTAGTGATGAATGAAGTTGGCAACATAATTGATATTTATTCAGGCCATTATCGAGATGCACATAGAAAAGCTATGGAAGCCGCAAAGGAAGCTTATACGACAGAAATAAACCTAGAAAATCAAATTTGTTTTTTAAATTCTTACCCAGAAGATTCTGAATTGAATCAATCGATAAAAGCTTTTAATATTTTAATGACGGCTTCAAATAGATTTCTTGATAGAAAAGGCACGATTGTTGTAATGTCATCTTCGTACGAAGGCAAAGGTTTTCATAGTTTAATTGCTGAGACGGGTGCTAAATTATATAACAATTTCGGGAATGGAATTCTATGGAAAGCGTTTGTAAAGAGAAGAAATGTATATTTCTTTTCTCCAAATATTAGTAAACCAGATTTATATCATTTCTATCCAAAATCCGTCCAATTGTTTAATGAATGGAATGAGTTAATTAATGAATTATCAAATATGCACGGAAATTCTCCAAAGGCGGTTATAATCCCTACTAGTATTCAATTAGCAGAACGATTTTAGCCTTTAAAATAAAATTTAAAATTTGGCAAAACTAAGGTATTCTTTAGATCAGATTATTCTATGATTATGGGCTTTAGACTTATACTCTAAAAAAAATTAGAAATAAGTTGGGTCTAATATGAACATAATTAATAGTATAGCCAAAAAGAAGCAAATTATTGAAACGATAAAAACGAGTAAATTATTATCAATTTTTATCTTGAGTTTAGTAAATCGTAAATTTAGATTTATGTCAAAGAATTCTTTAGGTTTTAATATACCAAAAAAGATGAATGGTTGAAAGTATCTTATATAAGGATTACTGAAAAATATAAAAGATGCCATAATGAATATTGAGATAAAGACGATTTCAAACGTATCTGCTTTTCTAAATCTAAATATCAAATATAATACGGTTAAAACAGCTGCAGGGATAATTCTAATATATAATGGTACATAAGCCTCACCCCTCTGATTCCAAAATGCGTAGAATTCCAAATAACCTTCCAAGTAAAAAACGGGTGATATTAGAAAGACAAATATAATTATAACTGTTGTTTTAAGAAATATCTTTAATTCATCCCAGTTCTTATCATATACCAATTTCAGAAAGAGAAGTCCAATTACCGGTAGAGTATATAACTTCGCGCATATTGAGAGTGTTAAGAAGGAATAGAATAAATATCTGTGAATTTTTTTAGGTTTAGGAAAATAATACAATGCCATAAAGAAAAGTAAGAAAAAAAAAGAGTCTGTTATATGATAACCGCAATTGGATAAACTGAAAACATTATTTAAAAAGAGAAATGGATTAATAAAGAATAAGCCATAAACATATAACTTTTTAGGAATATCAAAGCTTTTTAAGACATAATAAAACACAATCATGATTAACCAGTCAAAGAAAAATGCCCAGAATGCGAAAATTTCAATTATTCCAAATGACAAGAATTTGAAGACAAATAGAAATATTTGTGTGAGAGGAGGATAAGTCTCAAAAACATAGTAATTAATTTCTACATCACCCCAACTCCTCCCAGGTTCTATAATTTGAATGACATAATAAAAAATTATCATGACAACCCTAATAAGTATTCCAGCTAAAATAAGAATAAGAGCTTTATGAGACAGGATACGATTAATTAAGCTTAATTCTGACTGTTCTGAATTTTCTTGCATGATTATCTTGTAAAACAGTAATTCAACTTAACTCCCTATCACTAAACTTGTTTATTTTTGGTAGGAAATTAAATAATTCTAAAATTTAATTAAATTATAAAATTTATTAATCTATATAAACCTTGAATTTCTGCTTAAATCGGAATTACTCTATTATGATTAAAATTTTCATTCCTGTTTACAACGAAGAAGAATTTATAGAACAAAACCTTCGTTACATGATTCCAAAATTCTCCAAGTTATTAACAAATGATTATAAAATTTATGTTGTTAATGATGGAAGCACTGATCGAACTGGTGATATATTAGATTCTATTAACATCGATAATGTTATACATTTAAAATGCAATGGCCCTTCAGTTAGAGAAAATCTTGCTAAAATGTTTGTAAAACAGGGTAAAAAAGGGGATTTAATATTTTTTATGGATGCTGATCTTTCAACAGATATGAGTTCGCTCCCCCAATTGATTACTGAAATGAAAAAAGGATTTGATATTGTAATAGGAAGTCGATATCAAAAAGGAGCAAAACTAAATAGGACACCATATAGGTTTATTGTATCAAAAATTTTTAATACATTTTTATATCTATATTTTGGCTCTCTTGTTAGAGACCACGAATGTGGTTTTAAATTATTTAAATATGAAGTTATTCGTGATTTGGTAAAGGATATGGGATGGAATTTACAAAGAAGAGCATTTTGGGACTCTGAAATGTTAATTAGATCCCAACAGAAGGGTTACCGAATAAAGGAGGTTCCGGTTATTTGGGTGGAAGGTCCTAAATCCTATATTTCAATTAAAAAAGAAAAATCTATGGTGAGATATATACTAACACTGAAATTTAGACTAGTTAAGGAAAGAAAGATTAATAGAAAAAAACAAAAGTCACTTTCTATAAACTCCAACTAAGGAAAGACCAAATGGAAGTCGATAATCTTTCATAATTAATTTATTTTCAATTCTTAAGAAATTAAAAAAGGCTTTCTCTAGTAGGGAGGGAAGGTTAAAATAATCTGTTTTTGGTTTTGCTCTTTTTTTTAATAATCTTAAGATAGAAAGAGGAATAAATAAAATTGAATTCCAATAGCTAAGATATTCACATTTGAAATTTCTCAATAATTCATATAATTTCTTTTTGCTATATCTTCGATAATGTAGTAACGCTTTATCGTGTGCACTAAATAAAAAATTAAAGGCAGGAACCATGAGCAAAAGGAGTCCCTTTTTTTTTAATACTCTTTGAGCTTCTAAAACCGCTTTTTTATCATTCTTTATATGTTCAAAAACATCAAATGAACACACGATATCAAAAAAATCATTTGGATAGGGTAAAGCTGTCGCATCGCATACCCTTTTTTCAAAATATAGATTTGAAGGGATTAAATCTAAAGCTTTTTTATTAACATCAATAATAAATATATTTCCAAATCGATTCATAATTTCAAGATCGACACCAGTTCCGGCTCCAATATTTAAGATTTTTAGATTTCTACGACCAATTTTATTCATTAGTATATTAATTAAATCTTTTTTACTCTTAAACCAAAATTGCTCTCCGGTTTGTCCGTCTATATAATCCCTGTAATCCATCTTTACTTAACTAATTTTAATTTCTAAATTTTTATGGAAATCATATTAATTATTGATTGGCTCAATCTTTTTAAAGCTAAAGTTATAATGAAAAATAGAGTATCCTCCAAAAAATAAGAGATAGGCACTTCTGAATAAGTGATCTATAATAAATATTGACAAAATCTCAGGGAATGTAATTGTGAGAGAATAAAAGAAGTAAATAAATGCGGCTCCTACGTTTTCTGAAATTCCCCAGCCCCCAGGAGTAATAGGAAAAGTTTTACTAAAAAATGTAAGTATGATGGCAAGAATCAATAAAAAGATGTTTAATTGAAATCCTAGTATGTAAAAAAAGATAATAACAATAGAGGCATCTATTATCCAGGTTGGAAAACCCAGCAAAATTATATAAATTAATTCTCGTTTATGATCTTTAAATTTTTTTATACCCTCTTTAAAATTTATCACAAATCGTTCCAAATAAAGAGCTAGTTTTGATGATATTTTCTTTAAAATATTAATTATGAACTCTGTTTTATATAGAAGTAAAATAAAGATCACTAATATTCCAATAATAACTATCGCACCAATAGCTAAATAAAATTGAAGATTTTGACCTAAAATTTGCCCAGAGGTCGATCCACTGAAATTACTGATATAAAGATATATTAGCGCAAAACAGCTGATAATAAAAAGTAGGATTAAATCTAATACTCTTTCAATCGCAATCGCTGCTACAGATTCGCTAAGATTGATATTTTCTTCATCTTTTATAATAAAAATTTTAGCTAAATCTCCTAATTTACCGGGAGTTAGATCATTAATAACAAATGAAGCTCCAGTTGAGAAATATGAGGTTGAATATTTAACATTTAGATTAAGACCTTTAAAAATTAATTTTAATTTATATGCCCTTAATATAAACGCAATAGTGTAAGTTATTACAAAAAGTATTAACCCGAAAAAACCTACAGTGATTAAGTTTTGAATAAATTGCATAAAATCTATAAAAAACATCATAAAAATTAATATTAAAATGGTACCTATTCCAATGATTAGACGTTTTCTTCTTTTTACCCAAACAATGAATTTACTTTTTTTTTCTTCACTCATAAATTAAAATTCAAAATTTTCTTTTTATCTTAAATTTTTTCAATTTTCATAAAATAGCAATAAAATAATAAGATATTATTAGGAGAACTATTTTAAAAAAGAGAATTTACACATTTTCAAAAAAGTGTTTATGTTTTAAGTAGATAAATTTTTTGGAGAAGAAATCAAAACATTATATATGGAAAAGGTTGAATTATTGGCACCTGCTAAAAACTTTAAGGCGATAAAAGCTGCCTCAAAATATGCTGATTCCATCTATTTTGGAATTGAAAAGTTTAATATGAGGATGCGTTCGGAGAATTTTGCTTTAAAAGACTTAGAGAAAATTGTTAATTTTTGTCATAATAATAATTTAAAATCATATTTAGCAACCAATATTTTGGTTTATGATAATGAAATAAAAATTCTGCGAAATATAATAAGAGAGAGTAAAAATGCAGGGATAGACGCTGTAATCGTACATGATTTAGCAGCAGTTCAAGTAGCTAAAGAAATTGGAATCCCTTTTCATATATCTACGCAATGTAATGTTTCAAATTCACTTTCTGCTCAATTTTATGAAAAATTAGGAGCAGAAAGGATCATCTTAGCACGCGAGTTATCTTTAGAAAAAATTAAAGAAATTAAGAGGAATCTGTCCAAAACTGAAATTGAAATTTTCATTCATGGAGCGATGTGCACTTCTGTAAGTGGAAGGTGTTATTTCTCACAAGATATTTGTGGTTCCGAAGAAAAATCTGCTAATCGAGGTAATTGCATACAGCCTTGTAGAAGACGCTGGTGGGTAAGGGGAGAATCTGGTGCAGAATACATCTACGATGGTGTTAGGTTCATGAATTCAAGAGACCTTTGTACAATTGCCCACATACCTAAATTCATTGAAGCCAAGGTTGATGCTTTTAAAATTGAAGGCAGGATGCGTCACCCTCACTATGTCGAGGTGGTCACAAAAATTTACCGAGAAGCTATTGAGGCTTATTATAACGGTACTTTTTCAAAAAAAAAAGTAGGTCGATGGGTTACTGATTTAAAGAAAGTATATAATCGTGGATTTACTCCAGGATTTTACTTTAAGAGAATGACTGAAGAAGACCATCAACATAAATCCCCTTCAAATTTATCACATTTCAGATATATCAAAGTTGGTCAAGTTGAGGATTATACGAAAGATTATGCTAAAATTTCGTTGGATAACGGATATTTAACTAAAAATGACGATATAATTATTATGGGCAAAAATACAGACACATATATTCATCAAAAAGCAGAAGTTATTAAATTCAAAGAAAAACAAGTTAATAAAACTCCAAGAGGAACAAAAGAAAAGCCTATATTCGTAAAATTAGGAATTAATGGAAAAGCAATTGGTAATGGCGAAGATAAAATCTACATCTTTACTAATAAAACCTATGGAAGAGATTATGCTTTACCGTAAACAAATATGACCGAATCTAAAGCTATTTTAATTCAATCTACTAAAATATGAAATCACATTTATATAAATAAATTTATATTATTAAAAATTAGAATTAATGTTGTTTTAAGGAGATAATTATGACAAATAAAAATAAAAAAATAGTTGAGTCCGTACCTAATTATAGCGAAGGTACAGATGGAGATAAAATCGAAAGAATTGTAGTAGAAATTAAAAACACTCCCGAAACTAACATCGTAGACATTCAATACGACTCTGATTATAACCGAGCCGTAATTACTTTTGTTGGTACTCCAGAAGCCGTGTTGAAAGCAAATATTGCCGCGGCTAAAAAGGCGATAGAACTAATTGACATGAATAAACACAAAGGTCAGCACCCTCGAATAGGGGCAATTGACGTAGTTCCATTTATACCAGCTCAAAATATTACAATTGAAGAATGCATAGAATTGTCAAAAAAATTTGCTGAAGAAATGGCAAAAGAAGGCGTTCCAGTATATTTATACGAAGATTCGGCAAGCAATCTTGAAAGGAAAAATATTGATAACATAAGAGTCGGAGATTATGAGGGATTAAAAGAAACCATTAAAACTAACCCTGAAAGGAAACCAGATTATGGCCCTTCAGAATTTCATCCAACGGCAGGTGCAATAATAACGGGAGCAAGATATCCCTTAATTAGCTTTAATATCAACCTTGGGACTAAAGATGTTAAAATTGCGAAAAAAGTAGCAAAAGCAATTCATTTACGCTCGGGAGGACTTGTAAACGTTAAAGCAATGGGGACCGATTTAAAAACGAGAGATTGCGTTCAAGTAGGGATTAGTAATATTAATTATAAAAAAACCCCTCTATATCGTCAGATGGAACTCGTACGAATTGAAGCCGCTCGATATGGTGTACCCATTGTTGGAACAGAATTAATTGGCGTGTTGCCCTTAGGTGCTGTGCTTAATTCTTTAGATTATTATTTACAAATTGAAAATCCTAAAAAACTTGAGCCAAAACATCTGTTAGAGAATTATTTTGATTTCTAAATTTTAAGAGCATATTAATCAAAATCTACAACAATTTTACCATTTTTTATAACTTTTGAAACTAGATTTACTCCAAATTGGTAGGGAAGAAAATTATGGTTCGGTACATTGAAAATTATTAAGTCTGCTTTCTTGCCTACTTCTATACTTCCAATTTGTTCTTGTTTTTGAAGTGCACAAGCGGCGTTAATCGTAGCTGCTGTTAGAGCTTCAGCTGGTGAAAGTTTCATGTGATAGCATGCTAAAGCAATTATGATTTGCATCGATTCTGTCCAACAATTTGGATTCAGGTCGGTAGCAAGGGCTATTGGAATTCCGTATTCGATGATTTTTCTTGCAGGAGCATAGTCTCTCATCATTAAACAAAAGGGCGTCCCCGGTAATAGTGTAGCAATTGTTTGCGCTTTTTTCATTGCTCTCAAACCTTCGTCGTTAGACTTTAGCATATGTCCCGTCTGCACAGCGTTTAACTCTGCTGCCAATAATGCTCCATTTGTGTCGACAATTTCGTCGATATGAATCTGTGGTTTTAGACCATATTTCATAGCCGCCTTTAATATTTTTTTGGTCTGAACAACTGAAAAAATCCCCTCTTCACAAAATACGTCGCAAAATTCTGCTAATTCTTCTTGTGCTACTTTTGGAATCATTTCTGAAATAATTAATTCTACATAATCGTCTGTTTCACCCTCATATTCTGGTGGTACTGCATGAGCGCCTAAAAATGTTGATATTACATCCATGGGATGCTCGAGGTTTAACTCTTTTGCTGCTAATAACGACTTTATTTCGTTCTCGACATCGAGTCCATATCCAGATTTCGTTTCCATTGTAGTCGTTCCATATTCCATCATCCTATTAAGAATCTTTTTCCCATTTTGAATTAAGATTTCTAGCGTAGCCTTTCTCGTCGCTTTAACAGTTTTTAATATCCCACCCCCAGACTCTAAAATTTCAATGTAGGTCTTACCAGCAAGTTTCATTTCAAGTTCATTTTCTCTAAAACCATCGAAGATAATATGAGTATGTGGATCAACAAATCCAGGAGTTACTAAACGATTTGTAGCGTTAATTATTACTGTTTTTCCGTTAGGAGAAAAGTTAGAAAATAATTCATTAGTCGTTCCTACGAAAACTATAGAATTACCAGATATTGCAACTGCGCCATCGTGAATGGGTGCCAGCTCTGCCATGTTCTTGCCTCTTCTTGGAACCCCATATTTAGAATCCATGGTTACTAATTCGTTGATGTGAATTATAATCAAATCTAGTGTGGGTGTTGGAATCTCGTTATCAACATCTTTTCTTTTTATTCTTTTTGGTGATGGAGTAGATCTTACTGTCATTTTACTTCGTTTGCAATTTTGATTAATTCTTCACTTTTTATAATTTCCAAAGCAATTTCAATGTATTCTGAAAGAACTACATCTTCGTTAATATGAGGGATATTTTGACGAATAAAGGCATGGCATACTTCTAAAATTGCACTAGATTTTAACGGTCTTCTAAAATCAAACGCTTGAGCGGCACACAAGAGTTCTATTGCTAATATTTTTTCAAGATTATAAATAATTCGAAGCGCTTTTCTAGCACTAATCGATCCCATACTAACATGATCTTCTTGTCCCATTGATGTTGGGATACTATCTGCGCTTGCTGGGAAGCACATTGATTTGTTTTCGCTAGCTAATGCCGCTGAACAATATTGAGTAATCATAAAACCGGAATTTAGACCAGATTCTTGAATTAAATATGGTGGAAGGCCCCACTTTCCTTCTAAAAGAAGATATGTTCGTCGATCTGAGATATTTCCCAGCTCAGAAGCGGCTAAACTAATATAATCCAGAGGTAAGGCAAGGGGTTGTCCATGAAAGTTTCCACCGCTGATAGCAGTATCTTTATCAAAAACTATAGGATTATCCGTAACTGAATTTAATTCACATTCCAACTTCTCGTTTAAATGTGAAAAAGCATCTCTGGAGGCTCCATGAACTTGGGGTATACATCGAATAGAATAAGGATCTTGAACTCGACCACAATCTGCATGTGATTCTACAAATTGAGAATTCTTCAAAAACTTCCTAATTCTTTTCGCAACAATTTTAGCACCATCATGAGGACGTAAAGCAATTAATCTCTCATCAAAAGGTTGAGGCGATCCTAAATACCCTTCAAGCGTCATTGCTCCGATAAGATCGGCTTGCTCTAAACAACTAAAAAACTTTTCAGCGACAATAACCCCATGAGCTGTAATGAATTGGGTTCCATTAATTAACGCCAAACCTTCTTTTGCATGAAGTACAAGCGATTTTAATCCGTTTTGATTTAAAACTTCTATTGCTGGTTTATAGTTTTTACCATCTTTTGACAGAAAGCCTAAACCAATTAAGGGTAAAAATAAATGAGCTAATGGAGCAAGGTCTCCGGATGCTCCTACCGACCCTTGTTCTGGAACCAACGGAATAAAATCGTTGTTGATGTGCCAGATAATTCTTTCAATCAAATTTAAAGAAATCCCTGAGTATCCCATGCTTAACGCGTGGACTTTAAGAATCATCATTAATTTTGCAATTTCCTTGGTAATAGGTAAACCAACGCCTACGCTATGGCTCTTAAGTAAATTTGATTGTAATTTACCAACTTCTTCTTTTGATATTCTAGTTGTACACAAAGACCCAAATCCCGTATTAATACTGTATACTATGACTTCGCCATTTGCAATATCTTGAACAACATTATAGTTTTTTTCTATTTTTATTTTGGTTTCTTCCGTTAGGACACCATTAATCTGACCTCTAACAATCTTCAGAGCCAAATTAACAGTCAAGTGATCTTGACCGTATTTAAAATCATTTTCCATGTTAACCAAACCAAATAGGACTCTTACTTTATTTATACTTTTTTAAATACTCATTAATAACATCATTTAATAAATCATCTTTTACCAAAAAAGGTAAGGTGATGTGCCCTCTATCTTGATTCTTAAGATTCCAAGCATAAGCTGTTGTTAAGGCATTTTCATTTCTAGCCCAAGCTCTCCTAGCGACACCACAGTTTACATCCCACTCAATTGCAGAGCGAATTATGTTATTTACTCGTTCTGAACCGTCTAACACTAGACCAAAACCACCGTTAATTGCTTTTCCAGTGCCAACGCCCCCTCCATTCGATAGTACACACATAGTCATTCCTCTTGCTATATTACCTGCCCAACTGTGATGAGCCATGTCAGACATAACATTACTGCCATCTTTTATATTTGATGTCTCTCTAAAAGGACTATCAGTCCCAGAAACATCGTGATGGTCCCGTCCTAACATAATCGCTCCAATATCTCTATTTTTAACCATTTCATTGAATTTTAAAGCAATCTTTACTCGAGTTTCCATATCGGCATATAATATACGAGCTTGAGAACCAACTACTAAGTTGTTCTTTTCGGCATTCTTTATCCAATACCAATTATCTCTATCTTGTGAGCTCCGATTTGGATCGATGGAAGAAATTGCAACTTGATCGGTTTTTATTAAATCTGAATGTTTTAAGCTTAGGCACACCCATCGGAAAGGTCCATATCCATAATCAAAACATATTGGGCCCATTATATGTTCTACATAAGAGGGAAATATGAAACCATTTTTTGGATCGCCATTAATTGCAATATCCTGAGCTCCAGCGTCGTAAATTGCTTTTAGAAACGAATTTCCATAGTCCCAGAATATAGTACCTCTACTAACCATAATTTTGATGAGGTTATATTGTTCCCTTAAAGATTCGTCAACTAACCTTTCAAATTTCTCTCTATCAGATTTTAATAACGCCCTACCTTCCTCGAAACTTAAACCAACGGGGGTATATCCTCCTTCATAAGGTGCGTGACAAGAAGTTTGGTCTGATGCAAGCTCCACTTTAATATTGTTGTCTACTACATATTTCCAGATATCAATAATGTTACCATGATACGCAATTGAAATTGATTCTTTCTTTTTTCTATATTCTTCAACCCAACTAAAAATTTCTTCAAGATTGCTCGAAATTTTGCTAACCCATCCTTGCTCATAGCGAGTTTTAATTCGAGAATCGTCAACTTCAGCGATAACCCCTATACCACCAGCAATTTCAGTTGCTTTCCCCTGAGCTCCACTCATCCCTCCTAATCCAGAAGTTAAATAGAGAACTCCTTTAAGACCTTCACTAGCAGGTATTTTTAAATAAAGCCTACCCGCATTTAGCAGTGTGATGTAAGTTCCATGAACAATCCCTTGAGGACCTATATACATCCATCCTCCCGCAGTCATTTGACCGTAATTTGCCACACCTAAAGCTGAAACTCGTTTGAATTCTTCGGGTGTATCAAACATACCAACCATCAAACCATTCGTCATAATTACTCTCGGAGCTTCTCTTTTACTGGGAAACAAGCCAAGAGGATGACCTGACATAACCACAAGGGTTTGTTCTTCATTTATTACTTCGAGATATTTTTTAATTAATCGGTACTGCATCCAATTTTGGCAGACTTGCCCACTTTCGCCATATGTAACGAGTTCATATGGATAAAGGGCTATATTAAAATCTAAATTATTATCAATCATTAATTGTATCGCACGAGCTTCTAAAATACCCTTGTACTCATCAACAGGTTTAGCCTTAATTTCTCCTTCTGGACGATACCGATGACCATAAATTCTTCCACTCGTGGTTAACTCATTTAAAAATTCTGTTGCTAGAATTTCGTGCAATTTTTTAGGTATATATCGCAAAGCATTTTTTAACGCAATCATAGTCTCATCACGATTCAAGTCATAACCACGATTAGGCGCCCTTCGGATATCCTCTTTAATGACGGGATCTGGAGGTAATTCGTCTGATAATTTAATTTTCATGGCGTTTGAAGGATCCATAATTTGTATATATTTTTTAAAGTAAATGAATCATACCACTAAAAAATGTTTCAAATGGAAAAAATATCGAAGATATTACAAAAATAATATGTTCTTGAAGAATTAGCAATAATGAGGAGATAAAGGCAAAAGATAAAATGAAGGGAACTATTTTCGTATTAAAAAAGACTTACAAATAACTTGAGCAATTAAATTGAAGGGAACAAAGCGAGCAGGCATCAAATCAGGCATGCGAGTTTTAATCGTTTTAAAGAAAGATCAGCGATCTGGTAAGTTAACCGAGGGCATAGTCAAAGATGTGCTTACAAATTCTCCTAATCACCATTATGGGATTAAAGTTCGGTTGAGGAGCGGTGAGATTGGGCGAGTAAAAAAAATAGTTAGCTTTTAACATAATAATTGTAGAATAGAATGGATATTTGAAAATAAAATAAAAAAAAGTGTTTAAAGATTATCTAGTCCTAATTTTTCTAGCTTATCTTGTTTTGGATAACCAGTTTTAGAATCAAATGTTCTATATTTATAATAGGCTTCTTTTAATTGTTCAAAATTAGGAGTCTTACCTGCAGAACCTCCTTCATTTACGGGATTGAGAACGATTTTAGGTAATCTATCATCTGCGGGAGTAATTCCCATTTTTAAATTAAATAAACGCTTCACCATGTATATACGTTCTCCCAATATTTTGAAGTCCTCCATAGTTAAGTTTAATCCTGCAGCTTTAGTTACCATATCGAGAATCATCGCGGGAGGTTGATTAGCAAACGAACACACTATTAATGAACTATATATCGCACGATAATTTTGAATGCGAGCACAGTATTCTGCCATTGCTGCATCATCTTGATACCAATCTACATTTGATTTAATTCCAAAGTCGTCAAGGGGTATTCCTAATAGAACATAATAGGGATCACATGATGTATGGCATGGACCTCGAGGAGTTGCCAAGGCATAACTAACAGCCATTCCAAACATTCTCCGCAAATCATGGTATGGTATTTCCATACCATAAACTGTAGCAATCTCATCTTGAGGAATGTTAAATTTTTGTCCAACTTTATCTGAACCTTCAGCCATTACATCTCCAATACCCTGTTTAAACGCAATCATTTTAATTAATTCAAGAGCAGGAGTAATTTCGCCCCATTTTGGGTCTAATCCATTAATATCATCAGAATTTATTTTTCCGTTATTAAATAGATAATAGATAAATGCTATTGTACTACTGCCGCTAATTGTATCTATTCCGTAATCGTTGCATAAATAATTCGCTTTCTGGATTGCTTCGAGATTATCGTTTAAAAGCATAGAACCAAATCCTGCCACGGTTTCATATTCAGCTGCTTCAATCTCATTATCAGTTTTATATTCACCCTCTTTAATCACTGCCCTCTTAGCGCAACCAATAGGGCATGAAAAACAGGGAAAACTTCCCGAAAAAACTTTTTCAAAAGCAGTAGCACCTGAAATATTGAAAGCAGCCTCCCATGTCCCCAAAGTCCAATATTTTATTGGTAATTCACCTGATGCATTGTACATATCAACAACTCCAGATGTACCAAGACTTCCCATCATTTGTGTCGCAAACGAAGACATCAGATTATCAGTTGCTGCTTTAACTGCTTCCTTAAATTCCTCTGGTTCTGCAGTTTCATACTTTCTCTTTGCTCCTCTAACTGTTATTGCTTTCAATTTTTTTGAGCCCATTACGGCACCCATACCTGTTCTTCCCGCAGCTTTTTCCTCTGACCCAATAATCGCGAATTTTACAAGATTTTCGCCAGCTTGTCCTATACACGCAACTCGCGTTAGTTGTGACCCTGATTTTTCCTTTAATACTCTCGAAGTTTCAAATATTCCCTTCCCCCATAATGTAGAAGCATCTTTAATCTCCGCTCCATTTTCGTTTATTTCTAAATAGACAGGGTTTTCAGAGGCTCCTTTAATAATTATTCCGTCGAAACCTGTTTTTCTTAATTCTGGACCAAAGAAACCACCACAATTAGATTCGCCCCAAATTCCTGTTAGTGGCGATTTAGCACAGGCAACGAACCTTCCGCTAGTAGGAACATTAGACCCACAAAAAAGTCCTGTCATAAACATTAATATATTATCCGGCGAAAGTGGGTCAGTTTCTTTGTCAATCTTGTCGTATAAGTATCTACACGCATATCCAGCGCCTCCGAGAAATTTCTCTGCGATAAAATCGTCAATCAATTCTTCACTAATCTCTTTGCTGCTTAAATTAACTACTAAAAGTTTTCCAACAAAACCTTTCATTTAAATAACACCTTTCAAGTTTTATGTTTAATAATTTTAATTTTAACCGAAGGTATTTCGATTAATTATTTTAATCTATATACGATTATTAATTCTTTAAATTTTAAATATTCATATTTCATGTTTAAAATTTATAAGAATTCATTTATATTTTCGTAAAAAATTGATATTTTTTTACTTAAAGATTTTCACTTCACGATCTTCTAGTTTTTCTAACGAATGAGGAAATTTGGTTAGGTTATTACGTTCAATATTTAAATACTGAAGTGAAGCAAGAGAATCTATTGATTCGGGTATTTCTGTTATGTAATTAGTTCTTAAAAATAAGTATTTTAAGGATTTTAAATTACCAATTGTTTCTGGAATTTTTGTTAATTTATTGTTTCCTAAGTATAGATACTTTAATTTTTCAAGGTCACCAATCGATGCAGGTATTTCTTTTAAGTCGTTATAGTATAAGTACAGTCTTTTGAGAGATCGTAGAGAACCAATTGAAGCGGGAATTTCTTTTAAAGTATTTTTCCCTAAATCTAAGGTTTCTAAAGTAGATAAAGACCCTATAGTGTCTGGAATTGTTTCTAATCGATTAAATCCTATTATTAAATTCTTTAAGAGCGGTAATTTACCGATTGACGCTACTAAATTGGTTAATTTATTAGTAGAAATATCAAGTTCCCTTAAAGAAGACAATAATCCTATTGACTCAGGTAAAAGTGATAATAGGTTTTTGCTTAAATCTAATACTTCAAGAGAAGATAAATTTCCTATGGATTCTGGAAGTTTTGTTAGTTTATTATCGTATAAATCCAATTCTTTTAAAGACTTTAGTTGCCCAATTGAATCGGGAAGTTCTTTTAATTCATTTCGATCAACTTTCAACGATTCTAAAGTAGTTAAATTACTTATAGAATTATGAAGGAATATAAGATTATTTCTATCAAACTTTAATATTTTAATTGAACTTAAATTATCCATGTCCGGTAATTGAGTTAATTCATTACTAGAAAGTTCTAATCTTAGAAGAGATTTAAGATGACCCATTGAATCGGGAAGTTCCGCTAGATAATTAGAAGAAATATTTAAACTTTCTAGTGATTTAAGAGAGCCAATTGTTTCAGGAAGTAAAGGTAGCTTATTTGACGCTAATCCCAAATACTTAAGATTTTTTAAATTACCTATTGAATCAGGCATGTAAGTTAAATTATTTCCTTTTAAGAATAGTGACGACAACGCCGATAGATTACCAATAGCATCAGGTAATTTACTTAATTTATTATTTCTTAAATTTAACCTTTTTAAAGAACTTAGAGAACCTATTGACTCTGGAAGAACGGTTAAATTATTTTTTCCTAAATATAACAGTTCTAAAGATTTAAGATGTTCAATAGATTCCGGGAGTTCATCAATTTTATTTTGGCTAAGATCTAAAGATTCTAAATTTTTTAATGATCCTATAGTCTCAGGAATTTCATTTAATGAATTATCACTTAGGTCCAATAATGTAAGAGAAGATAACGAACTAATCGTCTCTGGTAAAATTGTTAATCGATTCGATTCTAAATGTAATTCTTTTAGTGAAACTAAAGAATAAATCGCTGTTGGTAGTTTTACTAATTTATTTTCGCTTAAATCTAAAGCGTTGAGAGCTGAAATAAAACAAAGTTCCTCTGGTATTACTATTAACTTATTACCCCTAACTAATAGTTTTTTTAGATAAGTGAGTGTGGTAATTTTTTCGGGTATTATCGTTAATCCACACGAAAACAAGCTTAGGCCATCTACATGGTTATCTTTAACAGTATACCCAAATATATAACTTTGTAGCTCTGGTACTTCTGGAATGGGTACCCCTATTAATTTTTCTAAATATTCGAGAAATTTCTGTTCTTCTTCTGGAAGAGTCATGCGTTATTTTTGATAGTTATGCAATTCATTGATCAATTATCAAAATACCTAAAAACATAATTAAAATGCATATATTTATTGTTTAACATTTTGACAAAATCAGCTAAGAATGTGAAAAAATTAAAAAAAAATAGTAAATGAATTATGTTTAGAAGTCAACATCCTTTCCTTCGAATGCATACTCATAAAGTTTCCCAAATTCCTCAGTGTTTGCAGATCTTGGGCCAAGAACGCTTGAAGAATCTTCAAAACAAAGGTTTATTAAGACACTAATATTTTTATCATAATCCTCCTTTGTAGCTCCTATTTCTTTTAAACTTAAAGAAAATCCAACTTCTTTTTGAAGCTCCCTTACTTTTTCTATGACATTTTTTGCTGCTTTTTTGTTGTCGTCGTCCCAATTTGCCCATCCTAACTGTTTCGCCACTTTTCCAAGTAAATCCTCAGTTTTATCTGCCTCATCGGGGTTATTTAAACAGTACTGTAATACATAAGGGAGAAAAATACCCACTGCCCTACCATGAGGGACATGGAAGACGGAGCCCCATGAATGCCCAAGAGTATGTGCAAGTTGTGCTTGAGAATTACCAAAAGCTAACCCCGCCATTGTAGCTGCTTGATGCTTATAATCTCGTGCTTCCATATTTTTACCATCCTTAGCAACTATTGGTAGATACTTGAAAATCAATTCAATTGCTTTTAGAGCCATTGCGTAGCTAAACTCATTTTTCCAAAGAGATGTAATACCTTCTAAAGAATGTGCTAAAGCATCAAAAGCTGTATCTACTGTCAGTTTTGGTGGCATTCCTACTGCAAAAATTGGGTCTACTATAGCGAAGGAGGGCATTATACTCTTATGCAGGAAAAAATGCTTTTTCCATATTCCATCAACAAACCTAGAGACAACACTTACATTAGTAATTTCCGCTCCTGTTCCAGATGTAGTAGTTATAGCAACAAATTTTGACTTATTTCTCAGTTTATACAATTCCCCGTTAAAGGGATGGATATCATCAAGATTAAGTTCAGGGAATTCATTTAAACACCATACAACCTTAGCAGTATCCATAACTGAGCCGCCGCCTAAAGCTATGACCAAATCAGGGGCATAATCGATACATTGTTGTCTCGCAGATAGTACATCATCTTCGTGAGGATCTGGTTGTACATCAGTAAAAACTTTATATTTTTTTCCAAATTTGTCTAATTTTTCAGTTAATATCTTTAAATAACCTAATTCTTCTAGCACCTTATCTGTTACAACAAAGACTTTTTCGCCAGGAATGAATTCAAGAAAATCTATGGCATCTTCGCCATATATAATACCTGGACTATAAAAAAACCACATTTAGTTTTTCACCTAATACTTATTTTTGGAGTTATATTTAATATAATTATTTACGATCCATAAAATATTAATTAATTACATTAGAGTTTATTTTAATAATATTTCTTAAAAAAATGATCAATGGTAAAGAGTTATGGAAGAATATGAGAAAGAAAACTTATTTGTAACTTTTAAGGGCGTTATCGAAAGCATAATCCTAGATAAACGCAGAAATCCAAAGAATAATAAAATGCTTGATAACTTTCAAGCAAAGTTAAACATGGGGCTTCAAACTGAAGAGGATTTTTACTTATGGGTTAATCTTACCGCCGAGAATGGAAAATACACCCTTGATAAAGGTAAATTGGAAGAGTACGATTTAGAGATAATGTCAACTCCAGAAGATTTGATGGGTTTTTCTAGCGGCGAAAACTCAACGCTCCACATGATGTTGAAAAAGAATAAATACGGATTTAAAAAGTTAAGATATGATAAAAGTAGCTACGGAAAAAGAAATTTTGGTATATTGTTAAAACTACCGAAAGTCCTCGTGTTAGACAAGCTTAAAATGCCAAAATAAGAAAAATTACTACGAGTTATTATTTTTTTATCTAATTTCCTCTAATCTTAAAATTTATGACGAATTTTATTATTTTCAAGAACAAAATAGGATTTTAAATCCTTAAGTTTCGCAGCTCTTATATCGTACTGATATAAAACCACATTAATCTCCCCCGTTTTTTCATTTACACTTAAAGTAATAAATGAAGGATTACCGCTTGCTACAAAAGACCACGCTCCAGTAACGCTACCGGGATTTAATAGTAAGATGTCTTTCTGAAGAAAAATCTCTTCTTTATGCGTATGTCCAGATATTAAAATGTTAAAACTTTTTTCGATAGCAATCAACTCAAGTTGAGAACGATCTCCCCTAGGAGATACTTGATGGCCATGAGTTAACCCAATAATTAAATTATTATTGTTTCCAATAGATATATCTAAACTTCGATAGACAGGAGCATCTCGATTTCCCCCATAATAATCCATATTCCCTATTACAACAAATAGATTTCTCTTTGTAATTAAGTTTAAAAAATTCATGAATTTTGGAGCTTTTACTACATCGCCAGTAAAAAAAGTATACTCAAATTTTTCAATTTCAACTAATTGCTCTAACTTCTTGATAATTTGATCTGGAACGCTTTTAGCCCTACGAGGTAAGTGAGAATCGCCAATTGCTAATATTTTTATCATAATTAGCTAGCTTGTAGTTTATTATTTTAATAAAATAAAAAGATTTCATTAGACGACAACCTAAAAAAAATGTAAAATTCTAAATTTATCTTGTTATTATTAACTCTTCTAATTCTTTTTTCATTTTTTGGATGCTTGGTTGCTCGAAATGTTTACGGACAGGTTCTAGTATGTCAACAATCTTGTTTGCAACTCCGATTTTCAGATCAAGTGGATGTAGACTTTTTGCTAAAAATGCGTTTTCTAACTCGTCATATGAGTTAAATTCTATATCTCCACCGAATTTTGGTTTTCTCTCTATCTGAATGCTTGAATTTTTATTTCTGAAAATGACAAATTTAGCCCAATCTAAAATTGGATTAACAGTAACATTCCCTTCTGGACAAAATGCAGATTTTACCAAAGTTTTGATCTTATCAGGAGTATCACTTACAAATACTGCTGAATCTTTTATTGATTTACTCATTTTCATATCCGACCACATTTCTTGAAGTTGTGCGGGATCTTCAATAGGCCAGATAGATGGTTTTTTCAATCCAAGTATTAAATGATGGTGAACGCAGATTGGTTTTATCTTTTCTCCAGAAACATCCATAAGGTTATTTTTTTTCATTTTTAGAGCAACATCTCTAGCAACAACATGCGCTTTTCGCTGATCATAACCAGCATGAGCTAAATTAACATTTTGTATGAATATATCGGCTACTTGCATTGCAGGATAGAGTAATTTGGCAAAATCAACGCCTTCACCTAACTTTCGCCCCATTATAGTGATGCTTCTATGCATTCTGTTAAGCGTGGTATTTTTACATACATCAATAAATGTTTCCCAATAATCATCGTTATTATGATAAAGATCTGTACCAAGAGTAAACTTAACTTTCTCCGGATCTGCCCCAACGGCTTTCAAGCATGCCTTTAAGCCTTCTTTAAAATATCCAACCGCTACTTTCTGGATTTGTTCTCGATCTCCCCCTAATTTATCGTTTATCCAACTATGCCAATCAGCTAGGAATATTGTGCAATTGGCTCCAGCATCAATAAAATCCTTAATTTTTGACATACACACGATTCCTGTACCTAAGTGAACTTTTCCTGAAATTTCAAATCCAATATAATGATTTAAAGGAATACCTGTTTCTAAATAAAGTTTTAAATCGTCATCAGTTAAAATTTCTTCAGTTCCTCTTTTAATTAAATCAAATCTTTCTGCTACATCCATAAATATAAATAAAAGTATAAGATTTAATTACTTTATTACTGAGACTATAAAGTATGACATAACAAGCCTATAAGTTAAG
>JAUWZT010000076.1 GCA_030615145.1 Promethearchaeota archaeon
ATAACACCATCTCGGGAAACACCGCAAACGACAACGGTAGGTATGGGATATGGTTAAACAATGGCTGCAACAATAACACCATCTCGGGAAACATCGCAAACGATAATTACGATTACGGGATATATTTGGATGATGGTTGCGATAATAACACCATCTCGGGAAACACCGCAAACGACAACGGTAGGTATGGGATATATTTGAATGATGGCTGTAACAATAATACCATCTCGGGAAACACCGCAGGTAACAACTTAACTACAAATCAAAATTTAGGGATAAATTTAAGGTATTGCGATAATAACACCATCTCGGGAAACACCGCAAACGATAATGATATTTATGGGATATATTTATATAATAGTGATGATAACACCATCTCGGGAAACACCGCAAACGACAACATCGACGCAGGAATATCTTTACTGGTGAGCGATGACAACAATATTAAAAACAATACGATAAATAGAAATAGTTTAGGCATACTGCTGGATCAGAGTAATAATAATACGGTCTCAGAAAATACTTTAATAGATAACGAATATTGCATTTTCGAATTTGAGTGTTTAGATAATATAATAGAAAATAATAATTGTTCAACCCCTACTGTGCAAGAACCAATTTTTATTGATGGGACTGCCACTGGCGTAGGCGCACACAATTGGAATTGGGCAAAAAGTCAACCATGGTGTTCTGGTTCAGGAACATGGAGCGATCCATATGTCATTGAAAATCTTAAGATAAGCGGTTTTGGTTTGTTTAATGGTATTGAAATAAGAAACTCGAATGTTTCTTTCATTATACAAAATTGTATGGTCTTTAATTCTGATGATAGTGGAATCTATTTCTATAACGTAAATAATTCTCGCTTAATGGATAATAATTTTCATAATAATAGCGGATATGGGATATATTTTGTTTATAGTAATAATAACACCATTGCCAACAATGACATAAATAATAATGGTGATATAGGGATATATTTAGAAGGAGATTGTAATTATAACACCATTTCAGGAAATATTATAAACGATAATGGTTATTGTGGGATATATTTTTACAATTCCGATTATAACACCTTCTCGGAAAACACCGTAAACGATCATGAATATTACGGGATATATTTAGACAGTGATAATGAGTACAATGAAATTACTGAAAATATCTTATATAATAATACTTGGGGAATAGATATTAGGGAAGGGAATAGTAACAATTCAGTCTATGAAAATTTCTTTCTGAAAAATGGAAAGCATGCTAATGATGATGGCACTGATAACAAATGGAATAGCACGACAATTGGCAATTACTGGGATAATTGGACAAGTCCAGATACTAATAATGATGGTATAGTAGATGATCCGTATACATATATAGGTGGTTCTGCTGACAGTATAGATTATTTACCTATTGCAGAGGATGGAGCACCGAGGATAACAATTAATTCTCCCACTGAGGGGGACGCATTTAGTACTGTTGCCCCAAACTTCGACGCTACTATCACCGAGGATTATTTGGATACCATGTGGTATACGATTGATGGAGGATTACATAATTACACGTTCACAGAAAACGGAATGATCAATCAGTCTGCGTGGGATGGCATGGATGATGGTAGTATAGCACTCACATTTTATGCGAGAGATATTCCAGGCTATATAGGGTCTGCTAGTGTTAGTATCATAAAAGATACAGTAGCACCAATTATCATCATCACCTCACCTGCTGAAGGAGATAAGTTTGGCCGTACAGCACCCTTGTTCAACATAACTATCACAGAGAATAACTTGGAGGCAATATGGTATTCTTTTGATGGGGGACTAACTAATTATACCATTACAAATAATGGTACTTTTAACCAAACAGCGTGGGCTGCTTTAGCTCAGGGCGAGGTTACTATAACATTCTATGCCCGAGATCTTGCGGGAAATGAAGCATCTGAAAGTGTGACAGTAATCAAGAGCATTCCAAGTGGATTGGACCCGGGTGTAATAATAACTATTGTTGTTGTATCTATAGTCGGCGGAGTTGCCGTGATAAGTGTAGTATATATATATATGAAAAAAAGGATGACACCAACATAAGTCATAATTCCATAAAATTTTTTTTTTTCTTTTCTATCATTTTATAATTTTTGACGAAAATGTTAGATACTAAAATTTTTTAATATTCTATTTTTATCCTGTTAGGTGTAATTTTTTCTGATTTTGGGTGGATACAAAATTCAGTGATTGAAAAAAAAAAAAGATTTTTTTATAAAATTCAAATTAAACAAATTAATATTCTCCACTATATTCTATGGTAAGTTGATTTCTGACTTGCGAGCTACTGATTAGAAAATTGTCATACAAGCAATAACAATTAAAGTCATAATAGTCATTACCGTCGCTAGAAATATAAAATTGTATGTTAACTTGAAGATAAGTACCTATAGGAACTGGATATCCCGGAGTCATGAACAAAGTATCATTTTTCCATACCCACAAACCATAATAATACGAACTATCCATATTCTCCCACCTCATAAGAATATTAACCCGATACCACCCACTTTTTATTAAGTGAAAACGAGTATTACTGTGTTGAGCGGTTTGATCTAAGTTAATATAGTTACTATTGTATATTTCACTGTCACCAACTTCAATAAGCCAATCTCTTTCCGTATTAAAATCGGGATTATCCATATCTCGATATAAACTTTCCCACAGTCCTACAATAATACTTATAGAGCTATCAGGCCTTGTTACTCCTGTTTGGATTTGCATAATAGAATAGACTCCAAGTCCCAGTCCCGCTAAGCCTATAATTAAAGCAAGTACCGCTAAACCTTTTCCTGACGAAGATCTTGAACCCATGGTCATACCTCACATAAATCTTGTTTTTATTGAACTTTCTTTTAGATTTTAAGAAATTTTTATAGCCAATATAAATTTAAGTACAAAAATTATTAATACTTTTTTTTCCATCACTGAATTTTGTATCCACCCTTTTTTTTTTATTTAAATACAATCGTATGGAATAATATGTATGGTTGAAAATGGACCCAGATCGCATCGATGTCGATTTTGCAAATCGTCATTCTCAGTCAAAATTCTCAAAAAGATCGAAGATGATGGAGACGATGTCTACTGCGAAAATTGTGGAGATTTAATAAAAAGAGTTCAAAACAAATATAATTTTAATCCTACCGAAATTATTGAAAAAACCGCTAATACCAATACCAAAGATACACCTACTAAACCTCAAAATGATTTAAAAAGCAACCCGAACGCTTTACATTACCCAATTGGCCGCATTTTTTACGACAAGGAATTTCCACTAATCTTTAAAAGCAATTTCATAATTGTATTTTCTCGCCTTACTTATTTTCATGCACTGCATTTAGAGAGCGAAGGGCAAATCGAACTTGGGGGTTTGGAAGTACCTGAGAATGCCATTAACGACCTCTATATGTCTATAAGGCATATTCAGAATATGCGAATTAAGTCTGAATTCCTAAATAACCTCCACGAAATTTCTAAGGAGGAATTTGAACGCAACCTAAAACAATTACAGACTAAGATTCAATCCAACCGCCAGTATCGGGAAGACTTTATCGTTTACTCGCGCTGGTTAATAAATAGGGTGCTTACGATTGTCTCAGAAAAGAAACCTAACGATCGGCTTACCAAATTTGAGCGAACAATTCTTACCGATATAAAAAATCTTAACCTTGATAGCTTCAAAACAACTTCGAAATATGTTAAGACTTCTTATGAGAAATATGTTGAACTTGGCAAAACTCGAGAAGATTTAGAATTTGATATGACTCGAAAAGAATTTAACAATGCATTACAAAATAGAGGTTCTGTAAGACCTAGTCACTTAAAATATAGGTGGAGGTGTACTCAATTTGGTCATACTTGGGGTTCTAGATATCAAGATATTAAGTCAGGATCAAGATGTCCTCAGTGTCCCTATAAAAACTCAATCACATATGATGATTATTTGACTCTAACTGAAATGAGAGAAGATTTATATGTTGGTATGACTCGCGTAGAATTTTATAATGCATTGGTTAATCGTGGAGATAACACTCCAAGTGAAATAAAACTAAAATGGAAATGCACTAAAAAAAAACATACATGGCAAGCTAGCTACCACAGTATTCGAAGTGGTAATGGATGTTCTCGTTGTCCTAAAGGATCTAAAGTAATTACTTATCAGAAATGTATCGAACTCGGTAATACCCGAGAGGATTTAGACTTTGATCTGTCTAAGGAAGAATTTGATAACGCCATCGAGGAAAGGGGCTCAAAAAGACCAAGTTCAGTCAAATTAAGATGGAAATGTGTTAAATTTGGCCATACTTGGAATACAAGTTACCAACACATATATATAGGTAAAGGATGTGCAAAATGTTTTTCTACATCGTATGAAAAATGTATTGAATTAAGCGAATCAAGAGAGGATCTGATCTTTGATATGACAAGGGAGGAATTTACGAATGCTATAACTGATCGAGGATCAAAAACTCCAAATGCTGTTCAATTAAGATGGCGTTGTTTGATTAATTCTTCTCATACTTGGCCTGCAAGCTATAATCTCATAAGTGTGGGAAGAGGGTGTCCATACTGCGGGGAACGGGTTAAAATTATAGGTGAACAAATTCATCATGTCATCGAATATTTAAGTCTTAGATATTTAAAATTAAAAGATTGCCAAGCTGAACGGGAAGTAGAAGTTTCTCCTAATCGAAAATATAGAATTGATCTTTTAATTGAAAGAAATAAAAATTTTATTGAAAACATAGAAAAAAAGCAACAAGTTGTTAACTTTCAAGAAAGGATAAAGAAAATTTCAATTGATTTTACATTTTCTTTAGATTCTCAAAAAATTCTAAAAAAGTGTTTCAAAAAATATCAAAATAAGGAGAGAGTTTTAGTGATTGTCCTAATTCGGGAACAAAAAAATAATAATGCGAGGGAATTCCAACAACATATAATTAATACCAAGAATATTCAAGAAAAAGAAAATATCACTGTTATAAATTATTATGAATTCTTGAGATTACTAGACTTAACTCCTGGAATGGATAATTGGAGAACTTTAACGAAAATAGAAAAGAATATACTCTCAAAACTTATCTGGGTTAGAGATCTTGCAATGAATTCAATTGAATTTGATTCTATCTTTGATGAATTAATGAAGGCTGGCAAAAAATACAGAAATTTATTAAAATAAAGCTTTAACATTCTTATTTTAAAAATTATTAAATATTTTTACTTAATTAATAGCAATTATTAATAGCAAATTGTGAAAAATAATAAATATTGAAAATTTTTGGTGAAAAAAAATTAAGAAAAAAGTAGCAATAATAGGTGTTGGTATAACTCCTTTTCGAGCTCGTTATTTAGATAAGACATATTTTGAGCTTGCATATGATGCAACAAAACTAGCTCTCGAAGATGCTGATAAAAATGGGGCAGAAATTACGCATAAAAATTTAGAATCTACGGTATATGGTATATACAACGAGTTATTTGAACGACAATTCATGCCGGACATTTTTATAAACTCGTATATAGGGATGAACGACAAACCAGGAACTCGAATCGCTTCGGGGGGCGCTACGGGAGGATATACCGTGAGAATGGCCTACGCGGAAGTTGCTTCAGGGCTTTCGGATCTATGCCTTTGTCTTGGTGTAGAGAAGTGTAATGACTGTTATGATGAAAATTTAAGGTAATTCACCAATTATCATTACAAAACAGGCACTACAACGCCCGAAGTTCTAAACGCTATAGCCTATTCTGCTGATATGACTTACGAAAAAATGTTGTAATATTCTACACATTTCGTAACTATCCTATGGGCATGATGGCGGCCAGTTCTTATGTTTCAATGGTTAATGCTCATTATGAAGAATTTGGAAATCCCACCGAGAATCAAATGGCTTAACACCAAAACTTTTAGTTAAGTGGGCTAATGTCTCGGTTAAGAATCATGGAAATGCGATGTTAAATCCTAAAGCACAATCTCCTATGCTGGTGAGCGTTGAGGAGGTCTTAAATTCCCGAATAATATGTTTCCCTTTCAAGCTGTTAGATTGTTGCTTGTACTCTGAAGCCTCCGCTGCACTTATTTTAGCATCAGAGGATAAAGTGAAGAAGTTAGGGGTTGAAAAGCCTATTTGGATTACAGGGGTTGGTGCGGCTAATACCGATTGTTTTATTGGGAATCGTGAAGATATGGGGCGGTTATATTCGAATATCTATGCGGCGAAAGCAGCATACAAAATGGCTGGTTTGGATTATAACAACATCAAGAGCCAAATTGACTTAGCAGAACTACACGATGCATTTTCTGGTCAAGAAGTAATTTCGTACGAGGAACTCGGATTTGTATCTTTTGGAGAAGGAGGTCCGTGGATAAAGAAAACGTTTGAAAAATCTGGAGAAGGGCCTTGGTTAGAGGGAGAACTCCCGTGTTGTCCATCAGGTGGATTGATAGGTTGTGGACACGCTGTTGGTGCCACGGGAATTATGAGTACTGGAGAGGCTGCTCTTCAATTAAGAGAAGATGCGGGTAAACATCAAGTACCAATTACTAAAAAGAGAGCTATATCTCATTCTATTGGAGGACCTGGTGCCGCCTATGCTGCGGTAATCGTAATGGCAAACGAGGAGGGGTTGAAAAAACCATGAGCGAAGAATTTCAATCACATGAAATTAGGGATAAAATTCTAATAGAATATAAGTATACTATGGGAGGGCAATCAAAATTCTTCATAGAATTAATGAATAATAAGAAAATATTAGGAACAAAATGCAAGAAGTGTGGTAAAGTATGGATGCCTCCAAGAATTAACTGCTCAGAATGCTACGAAGATACCGATTGGATTGAGCTCCCACATGCTGGTACGATTCAAATTAGTACGATAGTGTGGTATGGGGCCGCTGAGTTTATTCAAAATGTCCCCTACGGTTGTGCTTTTATTAAATTAGATGAAGCAGATACAGCATTGTTTCAAGGTGTATTTTCAGAAAATTTAGTCCCTTCAAAAATTAAGAAAGGACAACGAGTTAAAGCAGTGTTTAAAAAGAGGGAGGCCCGAGAAGGAAGAATGACAGACTTTTTCTTTGTTCCCGAAGATGAGTGGGAAAGATGGATTAAGAAACCAGAATTTGAAGGTGGTGAGTAAAATTGGGTGTTGCAAGTGAAAGTTTAAGTAAAATTGTTGAAAATATGAGAGGGAACGCAAAAGTTGAAGCTGTTTTTGTTACTAATATTAGTGGTAAAGAAGTTGATTGGGATATGATTTTCCAATTTAACTTGGATAACGAGGATTCTTTTTATCTTAAGGTAAAAGGAAGAAACGCTGAACTGATTAATGGAACCGCTTCAGATCCTAACATAATTATGACGGGAGATAATAACGCAATTGTAAAAATCTGCAATGGTAAGGGGGATTTTACTCATAGCATCTCTAGGGAAGAGATTAGGGTGGAAAAAGGAAATGTAATCGAGGTCATAAGATTAACTAGAGCAATAACCCTTGTTTTGAAAACAAAATAATTTTTTTTCTTTATATAATTTTAATTTAATTAGAACTGATAATTAATCTAATGAATTGTATGATCAATAGTTATGGTTTGAATAAGGTGAAATATATAAAATAGACCGTGAAAATGTTTATTAAAAAAATAAGTCTTTAGTAATAGTTTCTGTATATTTAAATAGCTTATCTCTCGGAAATTTTATTGTTTGGTCTTGAATGATATTCTTAAATAAGAGTTCAAATTTATCAACAAATTCTTTTAGTATTACTTTTGGAAATTTTAAGTCTTCTGTCATATATAATACTCCAGACAGATTTTCACCAGAATATATCATAACTATTTTATTTGGTTTCTTTATGATTAAAACTCCTTTATCATTTCCGGTACCAATTAATTCTTTAAGCATTTCATTAACAATAGAAATTGCTGCTGAAATTAAATTTTCGCTAATTAATTCTTTTTTTTCCTTAAAAATTTTATGATATAGACAGATTCCAGCCTTATTTATCAAAAATAATGCCTCAGTTTTTTCTTTCCAATCAAATTCAGAAAAATCAGTTAATGTGAAAAAGAAATAAGATAGTATTAACAAAGAAATCAATTGTAAAATATCGCCTATCATTCGGCTTTCAAGTCCGAAGAGATTAATCAATAAATCCGTAGTAAGACCATATCCAATAACCAGTAGTGCGATTGCCATAAAAAGAAATATTCCCTTATACTTTAATTTTTTAATAAATTTTATTAGAAAATTTATAAAGAAAATTATAAATGTATACCAAAATCCATAAGTTAATGGTTGAGTTAATCTAATATCAATAAAAAAAATAATCGAAAAAAGTAAAGTAAAAATAGATATTATAAATGAATAAAAGTATTTTTTGTATAAAAAAACATTATATTTTTCAATACAAAAAATTAAGATAAAGCATGCAATAAGCGCCGTAAAATAACCTAAATTCAAAAAAAATATCCTTTCACTTCCATAATTCCATATAAGAAAGGGTGAAATTATAGAATCAGAAGAATAGTAGTCACCTAAAATATAAAATAAATACATTAATGAAAAACCTGAAAATGTTGCGAAATATCCAAGATCTTGTAGATTTTTTAAAGATTTTTCTTGTTTTTTATATCGAAATAAAAATATAAGACTTATTTCAAATAATATAATCATGGAGGTCCATTCCATTATTAATAATGGAAATCTCATATCCCCTGTAATGGGGAATTCTAAAAATATCATTTTAACACCTTTTATAATAGAAGATCATCTATAATAACATCAAAATTCTTGAATAACTGTTCTTTTTCTTCGAAGTCTTCAACATCAATCAATACTTCTTTAAATATATATTCAAACTTCTTTTTAAGAGATTTTAAAAAATAAAGGTTACTATTTAAATCTTTTTTTGTAATTAAAGCATAAGTTATATTCGAAAAGAAATTCGATCCATATTCTAAAAAAACTAGCGAATCTTCTCGTTTAATTTTATTTATCTTTTCATTTTCAGTATTGGTTATTTCTGCAATTATCCTATCAATACCGGTGACTCCGCCTGAAAGAATATTTTCAAATTTTTTTTGAGTGTAATCATTATTTTTTTTCATAAATCTTCCTTCTTGAAAAATTCCAGAGAAATTGTATTTAAATAAACAACTATTATTATTTTGATTAATTATAAAAAAATTCATAAGGTTTTCTTCCCAATTTAGTTCAAAGAAAGCTGGAAATCCAAAAATTCCTGATAATATTATGATAAACCCAGCAATAAATGATAACATACACAAAAACAATAGAATTGTTGAATTCTCTAAAGGATATAATAAATGGATAAAAATCTCTATAATAAAAAAAAGCGAACCGAAATAAATTATTCCGCCTATTAATATTTGGATAAGATGTTTTTTTATCTTTCCTCTAGCCTTAATAACAAGTCTAGTTTGGAAAATACCAAATAATACTAAATATAAAGCTATAGCAATAATCTTTATGAAAGAAAAGATAAATGTATTTGAAGGAATTAAAATAACTAAAATGATCGGAATAAAATTTAGGATTATTAAAACCTTTACAACGTTTAATTTTATAATTTTCGAAAATTCTTCTGATGTTATAAAGTATAAAAAAGTAATAAAAGAAAAAAATATGAGAATATAACCTAATTTGGTCAATATCTCTTTTAAATAAGGGGAAGATATAAAAAATCTATTTATTATTAAAATGAAAGCACTAATAATAGATAATAGACAAATAGAACCATAAGACAATAAAATTTTATTTAATTGAAGTCGTTCGGCATTGATTTTATGATATCGGTAAAAAAAAAATATAACTAACTGAGTTCCTAATATAATATTTATCAAACAAAGTAAAAATTGAATTTCTCTAATTTCACTCAATTGAAGCAACATTAATTATACTCAAAATCTAAAATAATTTAATTCTTAATAATTTTTTACAAATCCAGATTACGATAAAAGAATAACAAAAAGTCATTAATAAGATTTTAGTTTTATTTCAAACTCTAGATATTTGAGTCCAAACTTCTCCATGAGTTTATTATAATAATTCTTCTAAATATTTTTTATTAGTATGATTCATTATCACAGTTTAAATTAATTTAATTGATATTTATGAAAATCGTTGATTTACGATCTGATACTGTCACCAAACCATCTCCAGAAATGTGGGAATATGTGAAGTCGATGGGTAATTCTCAACTTGGAGATGATGTGATGGGGGAAGATCCAACTGTAAATGAATTAGAGGAAAAAGCTGCTAAACTTATCGGAAAAGAAGCTGCACTTTTTGTAACTTCAGGAACGCAGGGTAATCTAGTCTCACTTCTTTCACAGACTAAACCTGGAGACGAAATTCTTTTAGAAGAAGTAAGCCATATTTTTTTAAATGAAGTAGGGGGCGCGGCACGAATAGGAGGTTTAATGATTAGGACTTATTCTTCAGTTAGAGGAGTTCCTTCATTTGAATATCTTCAATCTTTAATTCGAGATAAAGAAGAAATACATGAGCCACCATCCATGCTACTATGTACCGAGAACACTCATAACTACCATGGAGGTGCAATAGTAGGGGTTGATGCTTTAAAGAGTATGAGGGATTTTATCAATAAAAACGAGTTAAAATTTCATTTAGATGGTGCGAGAATTTTTAACGCGGCAGTTGGATTGAATGTTCCAGTAACAGAATTTACTAAATATGTTGATACCGTAATGTTCTGTCTGTCTAAAGGGCTCTCTTGCCCCGTAGGGTCAATTGTAGCGGGTTCTAAAGAATTCATTTCAAAAGCTAGAAAGTTTCGAAAGATGGTTGGGGGAGGCATGCGTCAAGCTGGAATTATAGCAGCTTTTGGCCTTCTTGCGTTAGAACCTAAATGGATAAAAAGACTTGATGAGGATCATAAAAATGCTAAAAAACTTGCTCAAGGATTAAAAAACTTCAATTTACCAATAAAGGTACATCCGACTGATACTAATATTGTAATAATTGAAATGTTGGAAAAAATTAGAATTATTAAGATTATTACAACACTCAATAAGGCTGGGATATTAGCTTATAATATCAGTAAAGAAAAGATTAGGTTTGTTACTCATTATGGAATCACCGAAGACGATATTAACTACAGTACCGAACAGATAGGGCTCGTATTAAAAAAAAATCTATAATCTATATAGAATTTTAAATTTCGAGTTTTTATCAAATTCGTTTCTAAACATATTTTTTTCATCTAAAATTGATATTATTCTATCTTCAAATATAAAGAAATTGATTGATTTTTCAATAAAAAAATATCAACTTTTAAAAATAAATGAAGCAAAGTAATTAATTAACAAGTTCAATTAAAAAAAAAATAATAATAAAAAAGAAGTGAAATTAAATGAGTAAAGAAAAATTTTGGTTCAAATCTTATGATTCTCATGTTTCGCCAACCCTAACCTATCCAACAGAAGATCTTGGAACTTTATTAACTGCTGCGATGAAGAAATATTCAGAAAATGTCGGCTTTTATTTCATGGAGCGCACATTCCTTTTTAAGGAGATATTAGAATATTCTCAGAAATTCGCAACATTTTTACAAAAGAATGGTTTGGAGAAAGGTGATATAGTAGCAATTTGTCTTCCAAATTGTCCTCAATATCTATTTTCTGCTTATGGTACATATATAGCGGGAGGCGTCGTTTCTGGTTGCTCTCCCCTCTTAAGTCCTAACGAATTAGCATATCAATTGGAAGATTGTGGCGCAAAATTTGTAATTACCATGGATATCGTTTACGAAAAAGTCTTTTCGCAATTTCTAGATAATTTACCGAAACTTAAGGTTATTGTTCCTACGAATATTTCTGAATTTATGGGATTCCCTGGAATTAAGGTGCTTTTGGGTAAATTAATTGGCAAGATACCAAAAGGAAAAATGAAACCATGGCCAAACAAAACAGTAGTCCCTTTTTTAGACGCTGTAGACACTGAAATTGATATAAAAAAAGTGGATATCGATCCTAAAAAGGATTTAGCATTATTACAATATACTGGAGGAACTACTGGACTTCCTAAAGGGACGGAAATTGTTCACTCAAACTTAGTATCAAACTTACATCAATTCGATACATGGCTCAATAGAGAGAAGGGAAAAGAAATTCTTATTTCAGGATTCCCATTCTTTCACATAGCTGGATTTTTAATAGGATTATTTTTAAATTATTTAGGAGGCGCGCAAATATTAATTGCTAATCCAAGAGATACCGATCATATAATTGATGAAATGATCGACAAGAAACCCACTAGCTTTGGAAATGTCCCAACTCTGTTTTTAATGATTCAAAATAATCCAAAATCGCATGAAATTCCAGCAGAAGTATTAGATAACATTTCGTTGTATATAAGTGGTGCTGCCCCTTTTCCTCCAGAAGCAATAAGAGAATTTGAAAAACAATTCCATACGGAGAATAAGTTTGTTGAATTGTATGGAATGACCGAAACAGCAGTTGTTGTTACCGCAAATCCAATTTATGGAGAAAAGAAGATTGGAACTGTAGGTTTACCTTTCCCTGATACAGATATTAAACTTATTGATGTAGAAACTGGCAAAGAAATGGGAATTGGGGAGCTTGGTGAGATATTAATTAAAGGGCCACAAGTTGTTAAGCAATATCATAATAAACCTGAAGCAACAGCAAAAACGTTTGATAAAGATGGGTACGTACATACTGGTGATGTAGGCGTTTTTGACGAAGATGGATACTTAAAAATCGTTGATCGTACTAAAGATATGTTAATTGTTAGTGGTTTTAAAGTGTATAGCGTTCATGTAGAAGAAGTAATGACTAAACACCCTGATATTGCATTACTCGCAATTATCGGTATTCCAAATCCAGATAGGCCTGGAGCTGAAATTGTTAAGGCAGTTATTCAATTAAAAGAGGGTGTTGCTGAAACTGAAGAAGTTAAAGAAAGTATAAAGCAGTTCGCAGAGAAAAATCTTTCTAAATACGAGGTTCCAAAGATTTGGGACTTCCGCGAAGAACTTCCATTAACAATGGTAGGAAAAATATTGAAAAAAGCGCTTCGAGAAGAAGGAAAATCTGAATAATACTATTTAGCAGAAAAAGCTAAAATAATCTTTTTTTTTTTTTATTTACTAACTAGTTTAAAATATAAATAGACAAAAATTTATTATAAATCAATAACAAAAACACTCTAGAACTAAAAATGAAAATAGAAGATTTTGAAGACATTCTGTATGAGAAGGAAGAAAACGGTATATTCGATATAAAATATTCGATATTTCTGGTTAGGGACTTAAAGAGCCGTTTTAAGTCCGCTTAACGCGTGGCTCATTTTACGCGGATGAAGAACTCTTAGTTTGCGAATGAAAAGACATAGTTCAAGGGTTATAAGAAAAGATGTTAAATCAAAACCTCTTAAATTTAATATAAAAAATTT
>JAUWZT010000130.1 GCA_030615145.1 Promethearchaeota archaeon
GATGGAGTGGTATTAGTCTGTAAGGATAATCAAAATAAAGAGCTTTCATTTCCGACATCACTACTTGTTTCCCTTTCCTTATATGTTCTAAAACCTTATCAAAATTATTTATCCAATATTGACATAAAGCGTTATTAATAAGATCATCGTTAAGAATTTCGTTCCATCCTATTATCCGTTTTCCTTTAGACCCTAAATAATCTGTAATTCTATTCGTAAAATATACTTGTAAATTATCTACGCTTCCGAGGCTCTCGTCTTTAATACGAGCTTGGCAATCAAGACATTTTTTCCACCTCCTATTAGGAGCTTCATCGCCACCAATATGAATTATGTTAGAAGGGAAAATATCAATAATTTCGTTTAAAACATTTTGGATAAATTCAAATACATTTTCTTTTCCTATACAAAGTACATCTTTATGAATCCCAAACCGAGTACTAACTTTAAAGGGCCCGCCAGTGCAACTCAACTCGGGATAAGCCGCGAGAGCTGCCGTTGTGTGCCCGGGAAAGTCTAATTCTGGAATAATTATTATAAACCGCTCAGTAGCGTATTGAACCAGCTCACGAAGATCTTGTTGTGTGTAATAGCCCGATACTGGAATTCCATCTAGAGGAACTTTAATTTTTTGATTACTTCTAAAAGATCGTTGAGAAGCTATTGTTCCCTCCCGTTTTGAGCCGATTTCTGTAAGTAACGGATATTTCTTTATTTCTACCCTCCACCCTTGATCTTCAGTGAGGTGGAAGTGGAACTTGTTTAACTTTAAAAAAGCCATAAGATCTAATATTTTTTTCACTTCGCTTTTAGTAAAGAAATGGCGCCCTACATCCAGCATAAATCCACGCCACTTAAAACGAGGATAATCCTCAATTACAACACACGGCATAGAAATTTCCAAATTTGAGTTTTTATTTCCTATTGTTTCAAGTGGAATTAACTGTCGCATCGTCTGAATGCCGTAAAAAACCCCATTTGGCGTAGAAGCCGAAATTTCAATGTGATCCTGTGAAACTATTAAATTGTATCCTTCCTGGTTTAGCTGTTTTTCGTTATTAACTGTTTTAAGAATAATTATATTATTACTTTCCTTAGTTTGCAAATCTTCCTTTATAGCAATATTTAATCCGAGCGTTGAAAATAAAATCTCCTTCAATTGCTCGGCAATTTTTTTTAAATTTAGATCTGTCAAAATTAGAGTTTGTTCGTTTAGAGTAAACGCTCCCTCTTTTGATGAGATATTAACAGGTTCCGGGATTATGTTAAGCTCTTTTAGAGTCATTTTACAAGGCTTCCTTCGAATTTTTTAAAATAGAATATAGAGTTAATAAAAAGATTAGGTTAAAGAATTTAAAATTCCATTAAAACTTAAAGATTATTTTGATTACATCGATTAATTAGAAAATGATAAATCTTAAAATTCAATCTTACTATTTTTTTTAATATGAAAGATAAGGATAAGGGACACACTTCGAGTGAAGATATTGATCTTAATATTTTAGGAATTCTTAGCGAAAATAGTCGGGAAAATTTCAATCAAATCGCTATCAAATTGGGAAATTCTCCAGTAACTATTAAAAAACATATCGAAGAATTAGAGCAAAAAGGTATCATAAAAGGGTACGGAGTACAAATTGATTTTGAAAAATTGGGGTATGATATTATTGCGACAATAGAAGTGACTGTTTCAAAAAGTAAAATAATTGAAGTAGAAACAGATATCGCAGAAAATCCTAACGTTTTTGGGGTTTACGATATCACGGGAGATTACGATGCCCTCGTTTTTGCTCGATTCAAAACTCGCACGGAGTTAAGTGAAATGATTAAAAAACTTCATGCTTCTCCTTATGTAGAACGAACAAATACCCATCTAATTTTGAATGTAATTAAAGAAGGAAGCTCTTTTGTTGACCTTTTAGAAAAAGAGAAGAGTAGCAAGTAGATACACACAAATATTTTTTTAAATTTCCAATTTTCACTTTTATTACTAAATTTGTCGGGACTCTGTTTTTATTATTCTTGAATTTTATATCTATAACTATGAGTTTAGAAATTATAAAAAAAAAACATCTTGTCCTAAAGGAAAATATTTATATCGTGCCAAATGACAATTTTTTCGATCTTTCTCAAGCTATCATCCCAATTTCAGACTTTTTTCAAAAATATCCTCGCTTAGATTTATACACAGGGATGGAAAACATTTCATTCGAAGAAAGAGACTCAGAATATAAAAAAATCCTGTTATCCGAATTTTTATAAGTTACTTCTAAAAATCTTTTTTCTTGTAATAAAAAGGAAAAAGGAAATGTTTAATCTAATTTAACTCCTTTATGTGAACATTTAAATTTGCTATTTAATCTAGTAAATATTAGATTACTTTTTCCGAGAGAGATGAATTATATGCCATTTTGGATGCAATTATATACATATCTGTATGGATATGAATATGCGAAAAGAAAAATTAAAAAAAAAAGAGATTTAGAAAAAGGAAAAGGAGTTAGAGGGAATAAAGGAATAAAAGGACTTAAAGACACATTAAGAGAAATCGACGAAAGAAATTCAAAAAATAAAAGTATTGATTAAAAAACAGCTAATAATATGTCACAATCGTAGAGAGAATGAGATAGTAGAAGTTAACGGGAGAGAAATTGGTGTAGAAAGCAAAACTCTTAATTTTTTGGGTTTATATGAATAATTCAATCAATCTCAATTTATTATTTTAATTTTGATTTATTCTTTATTTTAGCTCTGATTAGTGAATAGATTCCATAAAATAACATTATTAAGAATATAATTAGGGTAGGGAATATTTCAGTAGCGAAAAATAGTGAAAATACATCTATACCAAATGGATCTACACAAAGTAAAATTATAACGTAAACTAGAAAAAAGATAGAAACTGTTATTAGAATAATACCAAGAATTCTTTCCTTCTTAGTATTTACTATACCTTTGTCAATGTAAAAAAAATTAAGTTCCTTATTTCCTATAAGGGCAAAAATCGCGCTAAAGAAAAATCCCCAGATAGAAAAAGATATAGCAATGAACATGGTTAATTGATAAAATAAAACAGCCCATAGCTGTATAAAAGCAATTGCATAAATTAGATTTTTATCGTATGGATTACCAAGTTTAACATTACGCAACTCATTAAAAGAAACCACTAGTAAAACAATATCACTAATTAACAATAAAAATCCTTGAAAACCGAAATAAAGTTTTGGTTCCCCAACCGGATTACGAGGTAAAAGGATATAAAAGCCATAAACCCAATGAACCATGTCTCCAATATCAAAACCTATAGCCTGAGTTACATGAGTGGGGAAGATTAATCCAAATAACGAAAAACCAAGTAATAAATAAAAATATTTATTAATTTTCCAAGGCATGCGCTCCCTCTTGTACATTAAATTGTATAAAAATCTCTAAATATATAATTGATTTTGTCAACTTAAATACATTTTTCATGTATAGAGTCCGAAATTAATATCTTACAAGTATAATGATTGGATTAAATTTAAAGAATATTATACAAAAGATTCATTTAAAATCTATTTATTGAATGTGTTAGAAGAATTTAAAATATGGTTATTTCTGTCGGAACGCGTTTTTTGTGGTTAAAAATTTTTTAACGCAAAACATTAAGTTTATAAGCAAGCTACAGACGCTTTAAAAGATTTTCTAAAATCTCAATAAAAACTGAACAAATTTTATAGAAAACCTTAAATACCAAAATATATAAGGTGACAAACCCTATTTTATTTAAAATATTTTCATTATGGGAAATAAATCCCATAAGTAATAAAAAAAAATTTTATGTGAATTATGGATGATGTTAGAAAAGTTAGAAAAAAGCCCTGAGGTTGCGATAATCGCAACGGAAGAAGTGTTTAAGACCTATGAACTAATTTGTTTAGACAAGTTAAAGGAAATAGGGAGATCAACAGCGAGAGAGTGGTCTTTTGCAATGGGATACAATCATCGTAGTTCACTTGCTAAAATTATTCGAAGGATTAAAGAGAAATACCCTGAGAAGCTTAAGATTTACGAAGATAAATATCCACGACGCTATGAAGCAATGTAGAACTTTCAACAGAAAAGTTAGCGAAGATAATTTTATAATTTTCAATTGTAATTCGAAAATATAATGGCTAATAAACATTATATGATAAATTGGGAAGATTTATGAAAAGAGGTTGAAAAAATGATAATTCAATGTCCAAATTGTAGAGCAGAATGTTCTTATGGTAGATATATTTGTCATATTTGCGACAGTAATATAATCTTCTTTGGTGCGATGTTTGAAAAGAAGAGAAAAAACTATCAATGGAATTGTAATACAGAAAAGAAAAAAAACCCCAAGACCAATATTCCAATCATAGCCATCGTGAGTGGAATTGCAAGCGCGACACAGTAACCAAAAGCTCTTGCCATGGATGCCCCCTATGTTGAATACATAGCCATGGTAAGGGTGATACCTATGGTTAGTAAGATATAACTAAGAAAAATATTCTTAATAAAAATATAATAAATATAAGAAAAAAAATTAATCCATTGCTTTTTCAAACTCATTAACAAATTCTTCGATTTGCTTTATCCCTAGCTTCCAAAAGTCGGGCTTGGTAATATCTAAACCAACAATATCGCCTAGCTCAACAGGAGATAAACTTCCTCCAGCACTTAAAAGCTTCTTAAATTTTGGGATAAAAGACTGACCTTCTTCTTTATACTTGCGATATAAAGCGAATACAAAAAGTTGGGCGTATACATAGGGATAATTGTAAAATCGAAAATTCGGCTGATAATAATGGGGTTTCATAGTCCATTCCCATATCATTTCATCGAACCACTCAACGGAATCACCGTATATTCTATCTCTTCCAGCACACCAGTATTTTGAGATTGTTGGACCATCTAAATTTTCGCCGTTTTCGATCGCATCGTATAAACTTTGTTCGAACCATAAGCGCCCACTTACTTGAAATGCTGCTTGCCCTGCATCGTCTAACACGTGTGCTAAAAGCGCCCTTTTTTCTTCGTTACTTTCTTCCTTATTTAGTAAAAGATCTGTCATTAAAAGCTCGCCAAATGTGGACGCAGTTTCAGCAACCGTATATCCTGGAAAGCCGTTAAAGTACGATTGTTCGTTTGAAGCAAGATAAGCATGAATAGCATGGCCAAGCTCATGAGCGAGAGTGTATATTTCATTTAAAGCACCTGTAAACGATAACAAAATAAAAGCAGATTTTCCTTTGTTCCAAGTGTCGCAGTACGCTCCATTTCTTTTTCCTTTCCTTACAGCAGCGTCTATATGGTTTTTTGTGAACATATCATTGACATATTTCTCAAAATCTTTATCAACCTTTCCATAAGCTTCAAAAACAAGCTCTTTTGCTTCAGTCCAAGAACGATTTTTCATTGAAGGTGCTTTAAGAGGTGCTCGAACATCAGCACAAGTTAATTTAGGTAAGTTCATTAGTTTTGCTTTAAGTCTTAAATATCTTCTATAAACGCCTACATTTTCTTCTATAACATTCATCAAGTTATCAATAATAATTTGTGTTGTATCGTTTGTAATAAGGCTCTGATGCATTGGACTATCGTATTTACGCCTTTTGGTAATTTTCATCCAATCTGAACAAATATTTCTGAGCGCTGTAGAAAAAACTTCTTGATCTTTTCCTAGTAACCCATAGATAGATTTGTTAGCAGAGATCCTCGTTGCTCTATCGGGATGAGTTATTAAACTATTAGCCTCTCCATAAGATAAAATTTTCTTTTCTCCTTCTACTTCGACCTCAAATTCCCTTGTATTTAACCATTTGCCCTGTAGACTGCTCCATGCTTTTATTCCATATTGGTCCTTTTCTAAAATTAACTGCTCTTCAATCTCTGAGAGTTGATGTGGAACATCCCTTCTAATTTTCTCTAAAAAATGCTTATAGTCTTTTAATATTGGATTATCAACCAATTCTTTTCGACTATAAACAAGTTTACCGATCTCCAATTTAAAAAAAGCCAATTTCTTTGAGGTATCAATGTTAAAGTCATCAATTTTATTTTTTAGCGCCTCCAATTCTGGAATTGTCATGTTTGCATCATATGATCTATGAGAAAATAACGCTAATTCTTCGAGATTTTCATAAAACGCTTCTTGCTTCTTAAACAACTCGTATAAATCTTCAGCTGAAAAACTTGGTACGTTAATTTTTCCTTTGTATGTCTTTACAAAATCTTCCACTTGTTTATGAAGCGAATCCATAGTTTTGGAAATTCTTGGATCATCGTGACCAGAAAAAATTTCAGATAAATCCCACGCAATTTCGTTTTCTTTCATAATAATCAAGTTGTCATAAATTCTAAAAAATAAAAATCTTACCTTTATAGAAAAACGATCCTAATAAATTGGTTAATTAAATTAAGATAATCAATAGAGTTTTACAAACAAGTTATTCGTACTCAATTGTACTGGGAGGTTTATTTGAGATGTCGTAAACTACTCTATTTATTCCTTTTACCTCGTTAATTATCCTTGTTCCAATTTTTTCTAAAAGTTCCCAATCCAATTTTGCAAAGTTAGCCGTCATAGCATCTAACGATTCAACGACTCTTATGGCGCATATATACTCGTAGGTACGGAAATCGCCCATTATTCCTACAGTTTTTAAAGGTAAGAATACGCAAAAAGCTTGCCAAAGGGCATCATATGCGCCCGCCTTTTTGATCTCTTCAATTAAAATCTCATCTGCATCTCTTAAAATTGTAAGTTTGTCTTTGTTAATCGCCCCGATAATCCTTACGGCCAACCCTGGACCCGGAAAAGGATGACGCTTTATGACATCTTCTGTTAATCCTAGTTTTAGACCTATTCTTCTAACTTCATCCTTGTATAAATCTTTCAAGGGTTCAATAATTTTTAACTTCATATCGTCAGGTAAAGTCAAGTTGTGATGCGACTTGATTTTTACCGAAGTTTTACTTGTAGCGCTTGTTTCTACTCGATCGGGATAAATTGTTCCTTGAGCGAGAAATTTAATGTCTGGATGTGATTTTTCTAACTCAATTGTTTTTTTTTCAAAGACTTCGATAAAAGTATGGCCGATAATTCTTCTTTTTTCTTCAGGATCCTCAATGTCTTTTAACCTTTCTAAAAATAAGTCTTCAGCGTTAATGTAATGGAAGTTTTCAAATTTTAACGCGTGTTTGAATGTTTCTTGAACCTCAATTTCTTCCTTTTTTCTTAATACACCATTGTTGACAAAAATGCTATGTAACCGATTACCTATCGCTTTTTGGAGCAAAATCGCTACAACGGAGGAATCAACCCCCCCACTTAACCCCAAAATCACTCTTTCGGTCGTTCCAATTTCACTTCTAATTTTTTCGATTGCACTTTCTAT
Organism: Promethearchaeota archaeon; assembly: GCA_030615145.1. Lineage (GTDB taxonomy): Archaea > Asgardarchaeota > Lokiarchaeia > Sigyniarchaeales > SOKP01 > SOKP01. The sequence continues at coordinate 7,404 of JAUWZT010000130.1, forward strand.
CCAATCTTCTAACTTCCATTCATTCTTTGCTTTTACAATGTTCAAAACAAAGTTTTTCAAAATTGTAAACCCTTTTTGCGTATGGATAACTTCAGGGTGAAATTGAACGCCGAATAAGTTTAAACTTTCATTTGCATACGCCGCAATGGGGCAAGTAATTGTTCTTGCTAATACTTCGAAACCGTCTGGCATAGATTCGACTTGGTCTCCATGAGACATCCACACACTCTCCCTCTTATCTAAAGATTCGAATAGTTTCTTAGGCTTGAGGATTTCTAACTCCGTTTTACCGTATTCTTTCCGATTAAATGGCTTTATTCTTCCACCTAATTGATGAATTATCAAGTGTAAACCATAGCAAATCCCTAGAACAGGTATTTTTTCCTCTTTTACGAAACTAAAGAAATTTTCTGTTAGTTGTGGACTATCCTCCTCGTAGACGCTACTAGGGCCACCAGAAAGAATAATCCCCTTTGGGTCGACCCTTTTTAATTCTACAATAGAGACATCGTATGATAAAATTTCTGAATATACTCCTAATTCTCTAATACGTCTAGCTATAAGGTGCGTATACTGTGAACCCATGTCTATTACGCAGATTTTATCCATAGAATATTAACTACTTTGTAATGTTGATTAAGTATTTATTAAATTGATATTTTAATTAACTTTTTCAATATAAAATATATATAACACACTTCTTGATATTGAACATGTATGAAATAAAATAATTTTTCATTTTAACCAAACGATTTTTTAATTTCCATTTACTTTTCAATAATATAAGTAATTTAATTAATTTTAAATCCTGTAAGAACAGATTTTAAACTCTTAATATTAAAAATTTTGTGATTATAAATTGCTATTTGAAATTTTAGAGAAAAAGGAACTTGGAACTAGCGGTATAGTATTCGAAATGGTTGTACTTACGCCTTTAATCGCTAAAAAAGCATTTGCGGGAAATTTTATATTACTAAGAATCAATGAAACTGGAGAACGGTTTCCATTGACTATTGCAGATTACGATCGAGAGAAAGGTACAATAACTATTATATTTCAGGTTGTTGGAAAAAGCACGAAATTGCTCTCACATTTAGAAGTAGGGGATACGATACTTGATGTAGTGGGACCTTTAGGAAATGAAATTCATATTAAAAAGTACGAATATCCCGTAGTGATAATTGGAGGTGGTGTGGGTATTGCACCATGCTATCCTCAGGCTAAAGAATTAAAGGAAGCAGGAAATAAAATTATTTCGATATTAGGTGCTAGAAACACCGGATTATTGTTTTGGAAAGATAGAATGAGCTCAGTTAGCGATGAATTAATTATATGTACAGATGACGGAAGCGAGGGGATTAAAGGAGTTGTCACTGTACCACTTACAGAAATAATGAAAAGAGAAAAAATAAGCATCGTAATAGCAATTGGACCTTTAATAATGATGAAATTTGTTGCTCTTACAACTAAAGGGTCTGACGATTTACCTAAAGTAAAAACTTTTGTCTCCTTAAACACAATAATGATCGACGGAACTGGAATGTGTGGAGGTTGTCGCTTTTCAACGCTTGAAGGAGGAGTTCAATTTGCGTGTGTTGATGGTCCCGATGTTGACGGGCATATCGTAGATTTTAATAATCTGTTAAAACGCGCTAATAGATTTATTGATCAAGAGAAGGAATCCTTAGAATGTTACGACGAAGAATGCAGAGCTTTAGAAAAGCATAAAAGCGAGGCGACTTAAAATGGAAGAGCAAAGATCCTTAGTTAAAATATTAATAACTAATGAAAATAAAATTTTAGATTCTGGAAAATATGATAAAGCAGAATTGACAGATTTGATTAAAGATTTAACTGATGTAGAGAGTTCAAGACAAAAAATTCTAGAAAAGATAGAAGAACATGGTACTATTGATATTGCTAGATTAAGAACAGAACTGGAATTATCAGAGAGAAATCTATTATGCAATATTGAGTACTTAAAAGAGTTAGGCTTTTTAGGATTTATCGGTGAGAAACCAAGGTTTTTTCAAGATGTAGTAGAAACTTCTAAACAAAACGGTATTTTTCCTAATGTAACAATAATTAAAGACAGAAATCTGTGTAGTGGTTGCGGGTTATGTGCTTCCATTTGTCCAGTTGGAGCAATAAGCTATTCTGAGGAGACATTTGATTTTGACGAAGAAAAGTGCATTGATTGCGGGTTATGTTATATTTGCTGTCCAAGAGCATTCTTTCCGAAGGTTTTAAAGGCACCTGAAGAAAACGATGTTTCTGATATTAACTTTTTAGAGCAACTCAATTATTATCAAGAAATTTGTACTGCTCAAACTACTGATGAAAGGATAACGACAGTTGCTCAAGATGGAGGAATTGTGACTACGCTGCTGAAAATGGCGTTTCAACAAAAATTAATCGACGGTGCTTTAGCTGTAACTGAAGGGGACGAACCTCTAAAACCGTTACCACAATTAATTGAAGATGAAGATGAACTCCTACACACAGCAGGGACAAAATATGCAAATGCTCATATTTTAAAAATATTTCAAGGTTGTAGGGGTCACGATAAATTGGCAGTAGTGGGTACCCCTTGTATCATGGAAGCGCTTAAAAAAATTTCATTTTTTCCGTTTAATAGACCATTTAGTGATAAGATTGCTTTAAAGATCGGATTGTTTTGCATGGAATCGTTT
>JAUWZT010000106.1 GCA_030615145.1 Promethearchaeota archaeon
ATATTTTATAAAAAATTAAGATCATCTCCATTAAATCCATCCATAAATATAAATAATGGAGATGCCAGTACTAATTCTACCTTAGTGACTCTCGCGCTCTCGGCGGATGGAGCAACAGAAATGTCCTTTAGAAATGGAACAACTGTAACTTGGACTAATTGGGAAGCATACGCCACAGCAAAACAGTTATATTTAGCAGGTTCTACAAATAATACGGAATATTTAATCTGTGTTAAGTTTCGTAATGCAACAGGAGAAACTACGCCAGTTTGTGATGGCATCCTATATTTAATTTTCACACCGTTAAATCCATCAATAATTATAAATAATGGGGATGCCTATACTTATTCCACCTTAGTGACTCTCACGCTTTCAGCTGATGGAGCAACAGAAATGTGCTTTGGGAACGAATCAACAGGTTATTGGACCAATTGGGAACCTTATGCTACAACAAAACAATTATATTTAGCAGGTTCTACAAATAATAAGGAATATTCAATCTATGTGAAATTTCGAAATGTACTAGCGGAAACTTCCCCTGTTAGTGATAGCATCCAATATTTAATCGCAGCTGAAGAAGAGAAAATTGGGCCCGTTATTCCTGGATATCCTGATGGATGGCTCATTATTTCACTGCTTGCAGGAATAGGAGTAATTGCGAGTCTTAATAAATCTAAGAGAATTAAATTGAGAAACTAACTTCCAATTGATAGATTTTAATTTTAATAATTTTTATTTTTTTTTTTTTTAATATTCACTTTTTTTCCAACACTATGTTTGTTTTCAATAACTCTTATTACTGATTATTCCTGTATATCTCTTCTTTTTTCTCGATTCCTAAATTAGAAAAATTTTGTTTAATTAAATCAATTCAGCGAATAGATTAAATCCTTCCGCCTTGTAAATTCGAGCATTTACAAAAGATCCAAAGACACCTTTAAAATTCTCGATAAAGATATTTTTATAAGCGATATTTCTGCCAAAAGCTTGGTTTGATGTAGTTCCTTCATGTAATATCAAAATTTCCCCTTCCCAATCTGACCAGTTAGTATTTATTTTACTCAAGGATTCACGGAAGACATTAGAAAGTATTGTGGACCGTTTTTTTATAATCTTACTATTCACTTGTTCCATACTTTTAGCTTTTGTTCCAGGTCGAGGTGTAAACTTAGAAACATTAAGAATTTCGGGTTTTAGCCATTTAATTAAATCTATAGTTTGATTAAAATCTTCTTCGGTCTCTCCGGGAAATCCACATATTATATCTGTTGAGATGGTTATGTAAGGAAATTCTTTCCTCAAAATCTTGAGTTTTTCTGCTATATCTGAAATAATATAAGAACGATTCATTTTTTTGAGAACAGAATCGCTTCCGGATTGAATGGGGATATGTAAAAATTGGTACACTTTATCAAGTTTAAACATGGAAATTAATTGATCAAAATTATCAACAATAAACCTTGGATTTAGCATTCCAATTCTTAGGAAGAACTTGTAATCCAAATGCACAATTTCTCGAACTAAATCGACTAATCTCGTGTTATTATACGTGTAAGTACTACAATCCTGAGATGTTAAGTATATTTGCTTAATTCCTTGTTTTAACTGATGTTTTACGTTCTCTACGATATTTATCGGATTATAGCAATTTAATCGCCCCCTGGCGTTTTTCACGCAGCAGTAAGTACAAGATCCTAAACAGCCTTCCGAAATCGGTAAAATTCCAGTAATTTTTTCTTTAGGATGTTCGATTAAAAAGGTTGATTTATCAATCGATCTTTTAGATTTAAAAACGAGATTAGTTTTTCCGGATTTGATATCTTGAAAAATTAAAGGAAGGTCGTTTAAATTATCTAAGCTAATAATAGCAGAAAAGTTTGGGATTATCTTTTTAACCACATCAATATAATTTGGTCCTATATGTGGCAAACACCCTGCGATGATGAAATACTTATTTGCTTCTTTTTTATAAGTGTTATATAATTCTTTCAGACGAGATTTTATTTTATTTTCGGTTTGTTGCTTTACGGCACATGTATTGATAATTACGAATTCAGCGCCTTCAAGCGTTGTTTCAGTGTATCCCGATTTAAATAAAACATTAGAAATAATGTTGGAATCTGCTGTGTTACTAGTACAGCCATATGTCTCTATCGCGAAAGTTACCGCTTGAATCTTCTTTTTAAACATCTTTGGAAACAACAGGCTTACAGTTATAACATTATAGAAGATTTTAATCTAACTAATTAAAAAAACTTTTTTCTTTTTGCAATTCCCTGAACTCTTCGAAAGAACACTAAAATTAGCATAGTTTTCTACAAGTCCAAACTTCCGTATTTTTAATAATAAAATCTAAAAAAACTTATATATTAATTGTATTACTTTTTAATAGAAGGATAAAATAAATACTTGAAGCTAATGAAGGAATTTGAGATTAATAAACTTATAACTTTGCGTTTAGAAAACGGCAAAACAAATATCTACATAAATAAAAAATTGTTTCAACAGTGTAAATTCTTACTAATTAATATTGGACCTAATAATGTTTCAAACTTTGAAGAAATAACTTCTATAGACGAAGCAGAAAAAATATTAGATCGATCATTAGAAGAAAAAAGATTAGAAGGATATGAAATACGACCAGAAGAGGGATTTTGGGCACATTGTTCTAACTTAGATGCGTGGGCTAAACATCAATACGATATTTCAATAATTTTTAACAATGTTTATATATCGAATTTTATAGTTGAGATATATGAATGATTTGCCAAGAAACAAATATGAAATTCTAGATATAATTTTTACATTCCTCCATATATTATGTATATTCTTAACTGCTATCCTTATTTTAAGCAATTTGATAGTTTCTTTATTATTTATCATTATAGTTGTTATTATCACATTTGCGGTTTTATTTTTGTGGATATCTCGGAACCCATTTAATATCTATCTAATTAGAGCATTTGCTTTTAATAATTTTTTCTTTACATTTATAGCACTTATTTTGTTCTATTCCAGTCTTTCTACTACACTAACAGAATATCCATTAGGTTACGCTTTACTTCTTTTCCCTTCAGGTTTTTATCTTATAATTTCTTATAAGTGGTCTGCTGTTACTATTCTTAAAGATAAAAGAGCGGGTGCAATGTTAGCTTATGCAGGAAGAACTAAGGCTTCACGGCGACTTTTTTTTAAAGATAACATGGAGGAAAGAATAAAACGAAAAGAATTAATTACCAAACAGAAGAAAGTATACAGATATAAATTGATAATTGCTTTAACTATAGCATTAACTTTAAGTAGTTTTGCAGCTCTAATATTTGGATTTTACTAATTTAAATATTTTCAAGACTTTTTTTTATTAAGGAGTAAAGTAATAATTTTTCAGATCAAGAAATAACGAACTTCTTGAAATAATGGAAATTTTTTTAATTGAACTAATCTATTATTAGAATTAATATATTTTAATTAATAAGTGGAAAATTATGACAAAGTACATTTACTGTAAAGTTTGCGATAAAGAAATCGATTACGCCGTAAGAAAGCCATTGGAAACGTTTCATAAAATAGTATGGGTGATTGTAATAATTGCTACAGTAGGAATCGCGGGTATTATATTTGCTTTTTACTACATGAATAAGAAGAAGGTTCATTGTCCTACTTGTCGAGCAAAAGTAGAATTTTCAAGAAAACCACACAAAAAACTTGAGGAAGAAACGGAGCAAATGGAGCCATTGACCACAAAAGAAATGGTTCTTAAAAAAGCTGGAAAAAAAATAGAAGCTAAAAAGAGAGCTAAAGAAGAAGAAGAGGAAGCGCCATCGGAAATAACCGATGAGAAAAGAGAAGAGCAAACATTTTGTCCCTACTGCGGAGAAGATATAAAGCCCGACGCAGTCAAATGTCCATATTGCCATTCTTCACTAAAAACACCTTATTAATTTTAATTTTTAGAATCTTATCAATCACGTATTATTTAATAATTAAATAGAAAACATTCAAATAAACTAAAATACATATAATATATTAATAAAAATTTGAAAATCTAATTTAAAATATTTGAGAGTGAAAAGATTATGCCTAGAAAACCAAGAAAAGAACCAACGAGAGCGGCTAATGCCTTAGATGAATACTCAACGTGGGATTTACGCATTGCTAAATCGATTTATTACTCAATTATAGTTTCTTCAGCAATCACGATTTTAGGTATTTGGTTAACGATTATTGGATGGTTAATAGAATCGGGTAGATGGGAAATAGTAGCAAGTTGGGGTCCTGGTGTGGCTGCTTTAATTATCGTGGGGATTATCGTATTACATATGTTTGTACTCGTCCTATTTTATATTTTATTTCGAGGAGGTATACTTAGATTATGCCAGAGACTCTTCAAGGATAGAGTATTAGCCAAGAAGTACGAAGACTACACAACACTAAGACTCTTAATAGCAGTAACACTAATTAGTGTTTATATATTTCTCATAACATTATTTGTCGTAATAGTTCCTTCATTTTTCGTAGAATTAGTTGCGGACATGTGGACGTACATTCTAACAATTTTCAACCCAGGAAATTGGGTTTTGTTTGTCGGTTTAATGCTAATTGTTATTGTAATGCTCGTGTATTTGGGATTTGCTATTTGGAATCATGGAGTCTTTCTCGTGCTCAAACGCGTTAAAAGAATAGAAGAAGAAGAAGAAATCGAAGAAGAGATTAAAAGAGAAGAGTTAAAGGGGGAAGACGACGAAAGTCTTCAAAAAATCTACACGAAGCAAACTGGAAAAAAAGCGATTTATCGAGGAAAGGAAACTAAAGCGTACAAGTCTTGGAAACGCAAAATGTTGAGCTAAACTCAAAAATAAAAAAAATAAAAAACATTCTTTCCTATTTTTTTTCTTAATTTTTTATTACTTCTTAAGTAAGTATTAAATTGTAGATCTTTTTGTAAAAGTCTTTTTAAAAAAAATTAGAAAAAATAAAAAAGTTTATTATATGTAAATTTTACCTTCTCATCATTCTGGGGTTGCGGAAAAGGTCAAGCTCACTTTTGGGCATCTTGTAATCTGTAGTACCTGTTGATTTCATCTTTTTATACAATTTTTTAACTATTTTCTTAGCATCGTCCATAAAGTTACACGCCATCCCAAATAATATCAAGTAGCGCATAAAAGTTTTGTCTTTTGCGTAATCTTCGTCGTAGATTTCAATCTCATACTCTTTTTGTATACGATGGCCATCTATTCTCGCAATTATTTTCTTTCCGATTAAAAATTTATAGTTCCTCCCGGGTCCGACTACTCCTCTTGCTAAAACCATTTGTAGCTTATCACCTTTTTCTTCGGGAAGGAGGGGAAATGTCCAACGTGAACCCCAGAATCGCCATCCTCTTACGAATCGAATTAAACTTCTTACTCCTGGGATTTGTGCGTAAAAAACCGGTCCGGCGTGCTTAATTTCAAAACTCTGAACGAGAGAATGAGCTATACTTAATTCTATACCCCCTTTAAAATTACCACCTTTAGCCTTTGAGTCCAAAGTTTCTTCCATAATCGTAAAATAACGGCACACGAGTCTCTTCTCCTCTAACGGGCTCTCTTCCCATTGCTCCTTATTAAAAGCAATGATACTTTTCTTTTGGCCGTCTATTGAAATTACGCCTTCGATATCGAAGTTTTTAGAGAACCAACGTGTTTTTGCGGTGTATTTGAGCTGTTGATGTATGCCCAATTCCTCGTCGTGCAAACGAGTTCTCCAAAAATTAACTTTCATTTTTTTGTAAACAATTTTTCCTTTAGGTTTTGGAACGTCCTCATCTTTTTTTGGTTTAGTTGCTTTTTTCTTAGCAGGAGCAGCCCTTGCCTTCGCTCTTTCCTTTCTCTTTTTTTTATCTTCTTCAGGATCATTATCCAATTTTTTTCACTCTTCCATTATTTTATTCTTGTAATAAAATTAAATTTCTTCGATAGCTTTTAATTTTTTCTTAATAAGACTTTTTTTCTTAAGAATTTTATTAGTTATACAAATATTGTTTGAAGTTTATAATTTTATTGTTTTAAGTTGACAATTTTTAAGTAAGATATACATTAAGAAAAGATAAAAGATATTACAATTAACTAAATACTAATTTAAAACTTAATTTCACAAGCCTCCGAATCACAGAACTTACTTCCTATTGCTCTATCTTTTGTTTTATCCAAATCTAAAGGTTTAAGTTTTGAAACCATTTCCTCGAATTTTTCTTTTGTGATTGATTCGTACGGAGCTTGTTTGTAACCATGTTCTTTAATCGGTAAAAAACTAACGCTTTTTAGCTTATCTTCAAAGCACTCCAGCACGTGTTTAATCTGATTTGCCTCGTCTTGCTTAAATGTAATCGTAATTGATACTTGGTTGTCGGACCAATATCTTTGATAGTCTGCGGCGTTTTCCGCTTGTTCCCATATAGAAACATCGTCCTTGGAACGTTCAAATAATTGTTCCTGAACGGGGAATTCGACTACAATAGTATTAGGAGAATAAGAATCGTCCTCTATGTGATAACCCGCGTTTTTAACGGGTTCTATCAAATCAGAATTCTTCGAAATGCGAATTCTTCTAATATAATATTCTGAATGAGGATAATGAATCCCTGGAGGGACTCCCGGAAGTAAGCTAACGGTTCCGCTCGGTTTAACTGTAGTAATTTTTATCGATTTTGGGATGCACAACCAATCGGAATAATCCTCGTCCAATTCTCGTAAATATTTATAGCCATTATCGCACCAGTCTATCATAGTTCTTCTCCCATGTTTCACAAAAGCTTCAATTATTCCTGTTTGTGAAATTCCCATTCGCCTATTCTTAAGCATCACTGCGTTAGTTTCTTGCCAATGCGTATTTACGAGCGTTACAGATTTGGCATACAAATAAGCAGACTTTAGAGTGTTTTTATACTCTTCGTATGATTCGTGCCTTGAAGGGAACGTCTCTACAAGGCACTGATATGTAAGAGCATTACCAAATACACCCATATGATTTAAGGGCTCAGTAAAACAGTAAACAGATTGAAGGTTGTTTAATTTCTCAACTTTTATAATTTTTTGTTTTCTAGCTCTATCAATCAATTTTCCTTCAGGATGGCGATTATTAACTGCATATCTTGGGCCTATACGAATAGCTTTTTTAATTCTTGTAGGCATTTCTCTACATTCATATGATGGGATATATAAACAAAAGATTGTATAATTTCTGGTTCCAAAATTTGTTTCTTCTCCAGCTTCACCTGCGTTATAAATAGTAGAATGATTAATCCCTACTCTGCGAAGGAGCATTTGAAGATCTCGTATCTTTTCTACATTTCCAAAAATTCTATAGTTATCTGTATTTACCTGATGACATAAATTTCCATCAGTCTCAATTAGTCCTGCAATAAATTCTAATATTGATTCACGATCCCAACTAAAAATAATATCAGGGAGACCCTTAGATTTATCATTCAGAAGTAGTGCTAGTTCCAAGTCAATAACATTTTTAAGATTCAGTCGGTTATACGGTTCTTTAAGACCTTCTTTTATTTGTTCCTTATACCAAGTTCCTTTAACATCAAGTTCTTTTAATTTTGATTTTTCTCCACAAATACAAAACATGGGATAATTCTTATCAATATAGCCATCCCCCGAAAATAATCCATACTCAAATGCATTAGGCTCATAGATACCGCCAAATTCTCTATCAATTTCGAATGGCACAACAAAATCTCCTAATTTTAAATCTATTGTCTCTACTGATCGAAAAATTCTAGCTGTCGATGGTTTGATATGCCATTTATGATCTGGAGTACAATCTAAATAAGAACCGTCCGATAAATGCACTCGATAAATTTCCTTATCTTTAGCGGCTAGGAATGGAACTACCTTTGACCAACGATCTCCATTCCATACTTTTACTTCTTTATTAACAACCTCTGAAATTCGAGGAACACTATTCTTGGTCTGAATTCTTGTATCACCTGTTACACAACATAATTCAAAGCTTTCTAGAGTTTGTTCACCACAATTCGCCGTAAAAATCATCTCAAGTTTATTGCTTTCCGAATGAGTCTTTTTCTTAGGTAATGCAATCCCATAATTATGAAAATCATCAACAGTACCATTGTAAACTATATCAATACCAATAAATTTAATAGAAACAACTTTATGATTGTATGTAGATCCACTTACCTTTAATATTGTAGCCTTTTGTTGTTTATAAGGAATTGTATCCAAAATATCTGTAGTCTGCCATTTTTGTGTTATCATTAGACCATCTCCACTTCTTAATTCTCTAGCTTCTAAAGATGTATTATTCCTTAAAATAAACTTATGATTTCCTGTGCATTTTATTATACTATCATCATCCAATTTTACTTCATATATTTTCTCATTATAACCTGTAATTCTTGGATTTCTCATCATTCTTATTACTGTTAATCCTTTATCATCTTTACAGTACACAGGAATATCGTTTCCTTCTTCTACCAATTGTTTTATTGCCACAGCATTCCTACCGTCAGCGACAGCAATAAGTGTATCACCTGTTATACAAGGATTTACGCCCGCAGCCTTTTTGTCTTTATGGTCTGGTGGATTTCCCATTCGAGAATATGCTTTTGCGTTTTCTAACCAAAGAATTCCAGGTTCTCCATTCACAGCAATCTGATCTGCTATGAAAGAATAGTCTAATCCTTTTTTTGCAAATATACTGTTATTGCTTGCCCATCTATGCGAATAAAGTTTTTCTTTGTCTTGTTTGCACTTTATAAACTCTAAATCGGTGGATTCTCCTAATGCGATTTCAGCGCTTCGTCTCACATTTCCAGCGACGACGCATTTTCCAATGAGATTCATAATATCCAAAATGTCAAGTGATCTTATTGGTTGACCTATTCGAGCCTCTAAAATTTCTTGAATATTCTTTAACATATCCATTAAAGGTTCTGGACCGCTAGCTATTCCTCCGAAACCTCTAATTGGCTGACCTGCAGGCCTAATTAAGCTAAAATCAAACTTTGGGATTCGCTTACCTAAAAAATACGCTTCTATAATAAGTTTAAGCGCTTCCACCCAACCTTCTCTGCTATCGGGTAATTGAAAAGTAAAATGATCTTCTATAGGTTTTTTAATTGTAATTTTACCCGCTCCTTTCGTATCAAAACCTACTCCCACGCCCAACATTAATGCATCCATCACGAATTGAAACGCTTTCGAGTATTTTAAGTTAATATCATCGGTAGAGGCAAAGCCACAGTTGTTGAGCGACATAGAACCGTGACGCGCGATAAACTCGGTACCCATCATCCAGAGCCCCCTTCCGGGTGGTAAAAATTTAAAATTCCAGATTTTATCATACATTATTTGAGCAGATTTCTGAGCTTTAGCATCGGTCCAAGGTAAACTTAACTTAATGCAGTGTTCCTTTTGGATTGAATAACAACCTTCGACAACTCTTCTGATGGTTTCCCAGAACTCTTCTTTTCTGTTCTCTCCTTCTACAACTCTGGCGTAGGTTCTTTTGTACGTGATGTAGCCTAAAGGGCCCCAATCAGGTTGTTTCCCTATAAATTTAGCAAGAAATTTATCGTCTAATGTGAAAGATATGTTTTCCAAATTAATAGCTCGAGCGAACAGATTTCGGTATTTATTTAATCCTCGTTGGGTTAGCTCGACGCACACTAATTCTCTAATGTAATTAGTAGTGATCTCGTCTACTCCTAGACCAATAATTATTCGAACTACATCTTCTGTAACTTTTTCCGCAATGCGCATATCAAGACCAGTTTCTTTGTTTAATACTTTTGCTATGTTAGTAACTTCGAATTTTTTCTTTTCGCCTTTCGAGTTTATTACATATTTTGGATACAAATCTACTAATGAAAACGAATTTTCAGACATTATTTTACTCCTTAATTGCGATAATGGTTAAAACATTAATTTTATCGGCGTTATTAAAAATATCTAAATTTTAAGTGCCTTAACCTAATTTTTAATTTAAGTTATAATATAATATAAAATTATTGATTCAATGTTATTAAGCGATTGATGAATCTGTTAAAATCTTGCATATTTCTTATTATTCTACATCTAATATTCAATTACCTAATTAGTTTAAATTTTTAACGATTAATCTATATTTTATATTTTTTTGTAATACATCTCATTTAATGGAAATTGATAGTAGATTTAAAAATTAAAAAATCGAATATTAAGTTTTGCTTAATGGTTTTTGTTTTATTATTTATGATATTAGAAAAGTGTCTAAAGATTTTTTGAATTATATAACCCTTCTGTACTCGCTCTAAGCTACATATCTAAGCCATCTAACGATAACTAACCCTAATTCACTTTAGTAAAATAGCTAAAGTCTTAATTTGTCAGAAAACATGACAAAAAGAAGTAATTAAAAAAAAATAAAAAAAAAGTAAATTTATTGAACGAAATGTTTGAAGGGTTTTCCGTTGATAGAACGAATGAATTGGTCGTTAAAAGATATTACACCGTCGCATTTGTCGTAGGCGTGGCAATAACAGTTAAAAGTCTTTAAAGAAATCTTTTTTTGCTCTAAACCTTCCTTTAGATTTTCCATGAAATTGTCGTAATATTGTTCTATTTGCAGAAAGACGTCAAAAGGGCGATCTCCTTCCCATTTAACGAACTTTCCCGTAATTGTTTGGTTTAAAAATTCGATTTTGGTGGCTTCGCTTTTGCGAAAAGCAAGGCGTTTCGGTTCTATAATTCTAGTTTTTCTCATATTTTTTTCTCCTTACGTTTGGTTTGATGCTTTTTACACAGGCGTTGCAAAGATACTCGCCATAAAGTTCAACGTTCTTTTTTAAACCGTTATAACCCTCAAAATAAGAGTTGCAATTAGTACACCATTCGTAATGAGCTTCGATGTGTTCCATTATTCTCTCTATATCTTGTTCGATTTTATCTACGTCTTCTGGCGTGGCGTAGTCTTGTTGTTTTTCAAGGACTGAAATCATGTTGTCTAATTCTCTCAAGGGGATATTGCTCTTTTTTAACATCTCTGCAATATTCCTAAGTTTGTTTTTGTTTTCTTCTTTATACACCCAAACAAGACAATCTTCTAACTTTGGACAATTTAAGATGACCTTCTGTAAAAGGTTTTCGTCCATAGTTTCGTCGTCGGGGAAGGTTATTTCTAAGGTATATTTCGCTGTTTTCACTTCTTAATCACCAATGATTTTTTTGCCTTATTTTAGCCTTCACCATGATAATACTCCTATTTCAATCAAATAATTGACAAATAGAGCCTTGTCTTCGTTGGATAGTTCTCTGAATTTCTTAGCTTTCTCTGGAGAAAGGTGTTGCTCTATTATGGGAAACCTTGATTCGTGGAAAGAAAACTTGTAGAGCCGATCCTTATCGTTTTTATTTTCCATTTTTATTTTCCTCTTGGTCTATGCTTTTTTTTTTTGCTAAATTCAAACCGATTGTATTTACTTAAACCCTTTACCTTATATCCTGCTTTAGATTCGTCAATCTTCTCTTTTAGGTTTAAGTCTAAATCAAATCTAGTTTGCTTTGGTTCTTTTTCTTGCTTTGGAGCTATTTCCTTAAAACTTTTTAAAAAATCGTTTAATCTTTTATTTTTCATCTCTCTTTTAC
>JAUWZT010000129.1 GCA_030615145.1 Promethearchaeota archaeon
ACCTTTTCTTAAAATAATTTTTTTTTATATTGCTCTTTTGCTGTTAATGCAGCTCCTAACGCTCCTATTATTTGGGGATCAACCGGTAATTTTTTTGATATGACCCCCAGCCTTTTCTCTAAATAGGTTACAACTCCTATATTCTTTGCTACTCCTCCAGTTATTGTCAAATCTTCTTCAAGGCTAACTCTATACACAAGAGACATAATTCTGGAGGCTATGGCATCATGGATCCCCGCAACTATATCTGATACTTCTATACCATCAGCCATAAGACTTACTACCTCTGTTTCAGCAAAGACACTACATTGAGCAGTTATTTTAGCCTGATTCTTTGATTCTAAAGATATAGGACCGAGCTCTTCAAGCTTGAGTTCCAGAGTTCTAGCCATTACTTCTAAAAATCTTCCCGTTCCTGCGGCACACTTATCATTCATGGCAAAATCCAGAATCTTTCCATTCTTATCCACTTTAATTACCTTACAATCCTGACCTCCCACATCAATTATCGTTCTAACTGATGGGATAACAGAGTGGGCGCCTTTACCATGACATGACAATTCTGATATTTGAGAATTGGCAAAAGGAATTTTTATCCTACCATATCCCGTTCCTACAATGAATTCGATATCATTCAAAGATAAGTCTTTTTTTTGAAGTGCCGCATCCATTGCATTTCGAGCAGTCTTTTCAGGTTTGGGTGTTGTAGGAACAATACTATAACATAAAATTTCACCATCCTGTAATATTACTGCTTTTCCTGTTAATGAACCAACATCACATCCAGCTACTAACAATTCTATAATAAACCTCATTTATAAAACTACTTGAGTGAGAAACTCTGAAATCCTCTCTCTTATAGCATCTGAAGTTACTTCTCGTGAATCATAAGGATCACAACCAAAAATTAAAACCGGAATTCCTGTTTGTTCTCGCACAGCTTCAGAAGCAACTCGAGCTATCGCATATGCGTGTTTACACGCAAATTGCATTGGTATAATCACACAATCTATTTTATATTCTTTTACATAATTTAATAAAAATTCGATATAAAACTCAATTGGGCCACGACACGTTCCTACCATTGAAAAATCTAATGTCCCCTTAGCTAAACTCTCATAACATTTCTCTAGTGTCGATATATCGTGAGGTAGGACTTGATAGTATCCAAGTATATCCATAATCACCACGGCATTGAATGTTTCTTCTAACCAAGTGAGAAGGTCAGCATCAAAGAAGACGTGAGTATAAGGCCAAGCAATTCTAATCTTCTCATCAGGTACACCTGCTATCCCATTCTTAACATTTTCTAATGCAGAATCCCGTAGCCATTTAGTAGCTTTAACAGCATCGTCAGTGCCGCCACGAGTCACCATGGAAAGAAAGTTCCCAAAACCTGCTTGGCTCGGCACTGGGCAAGGAACCGTTTTTAAAAGTTCGTTAAACTCTAATATATATTCCCTTGATTGATTCACGTTTTTCATTGTTTCTTGGAGCTTTTCAGGATCTAACTTCTGCTTTTTTTCTTTTTCTAACCATATAATTAAATCTTTTACTTGCTTTACCATATATGCAATAGTATTCTCATCATAAAATTCGTTATCTTGTTGTTCATAAGCCCAATAAGGAACATCTATACTATGTGCAGGGATTTTAGCTAAATGTTCAAAAACTTGATAAGTCATAGCAAGAGAATTACAAGGCGTTGAAAGAAAGAATAGTAAATCAGGAATTGGCGAGGCACCTTGCATAAAAGAGCCAATAAGTGGGCGTTGAGCATTGCAGATTGTTGGATTGTCGCCATATCCAATTTGATTGCTAAAATCTATATAAGGTTCATTAAGATGTAACGGGGCTAATCCGACACTAAATAATTCCTGCATAAGAGGTTCTAAGTCCATTGCATGAAATAATTCAGGTCCATAATTAAATGAATGCATTATAACAAGTTTTCCTTCTTTCCTTGCCTTAGGGAGGTCAAGGAAGATATTAAGTAATAAATCCAAAATTGGGGTAAATTCTTCATCTCTATATTGATTTAGAAATCCCAAATACATCATTTTCCACATAGTAAGATCTTTCCCCCAATTACCTCTTCCAAGTTTTTTATATTTATTATATAATTCTATATCCAAATTTTTCACCTCGCTTCTAAAATTTCTATAAAGGTTTGAACACGAGTTTTCATAGCTCCAGCACCACTTAACACATATTATCTTTCTAAATCAAGAAATGGAATACCCTCTTCTTTTAATTTGTCCCTAAGCATGAAAATCTCAGCCCACCATATAGCGCAAAATTTCATTCTTTGAAAAATTACTCCATCAACATTAAACTCTTTGATCATATCCATCATAAATTGCGCTCTTTTCAAATGTCCACCAGTCATACGAGGACATGAGATTTTTGACAAATACCGTTCTCCAAGAGCATCAAGAGGACTTGAAGTTTCATCAACCATATCCCAAAAATATCGAGTTCCTATACATACAGAATCAGTGACTACTAATCCGCCGAGTTCTTCTATAATTTGTAAATATTCTGGTTCGTCAAGCATACTACCGATTATCATTATTCTCGATTTATAATCAGAATTACCCTCTTTATTCTTAATCTCCTCAAGTTGCTGTGTTAATAAAGCATTAAACTCATTTCTTGGAATAGAGATTCCTGCTGAAATGATATTTAGTACATCACTACCTGTAATAGGAGGGGAATCATGTTTTCTGAGCTCATATATCTCTTTAAGCAATTTACGAGAATTGTTATATAATCTAATCGTATCGCCTAACTTTTCATCAGTAATAATAGTATTGAAATTTTTCTCAATACTTACTTTAAATTTAGAGAGTTCATGTTTAAACCAATCTAATGTAGTTTCACTGACATAACCGGGAACTCCTATGATATAATGATAAGGAAACGGAGTCTTATATCTTATATTATCGTAAAGTCTCCTAACTTGGTCGCAACAATTACACGAAACAATTCCATCAAGATATCCAAATTCTTTTCTATTGGCTTGCTCAAGGCAACATCTTGTATAACTACACATAGTAGGACTTAAATAGGCATCCGCCATTGGTGTATCAGTACACTTTCTTGCTCTAACCCTGATCGGTAAAATATCTGCAGCGTAAATAATCTCTTCAGGGATATAAGAACAAAAATATCCTAATACTTTTTTTCCTTCAGTTTTCCAGCTATTAATCCAAGGATTTGTAAGTTGAGTTGCTTCCTTAAGTTGCTCTAAAATAGGCATTATCTTAACTCCATCCAAATTTTATTAATTCTGTCTCTCTATTATAATTATTATTCTTGGGATTTACATAAAATAATAATTTAGTATAAATTATGCTGTTCATGTTTAAAAGCGTAATGTTTTTCAAACTAGTAGATAATTCAATAGGCAATTTAATAAATAAAAAGAGTTATTAATATTTGATGCAAAATCAACGGTTGATACAAAGACTTAGGGCCTTTTTCAACAAAGAATACGAAATTGGAAAAAATCTGATTACTTATCAGAAAAATCTTGACTATTACAATTTCTTTGGTAAATTTGATATTGGAGTTAAATTAGATCAATTTAAAGAAGTTATTCTTCAAGAGGAAACCGGACTAGAATTAGGGGGCGTAAATAAAAAATCATTTTTACTTGTTTTTCCGATTCAGGAATTAGAAACCCTTCATGACGGAAATATTACTCTATTAGGTCAAGAAATTAAAGCAATAAAGGAATCCTCTATCGATTTTGGATTATTCATTTTAATTGGTGTCAACAAAAGTGAAATAGAAAATGATGAATTAAGGCAATTATCTTTTATCTCCAATAGCATTGAGGGTTTTCTAATAAGAACAATTCCTCGGAGATTTTGGTGTAGAATAAGTTCCAATGCATTACAACGCAATTTTTCGTTTGAGTTTTTAGGAAATGCAATCTTTCATCTTTATCACCAAAAATTTGGAAATTTGATCAAAGCTATGGAAATATTCTTTATTAACTCATATACAGATTCAATAGGACATTTCAAAGAAATCTCTTCCGAAATAACAGCACAATTTGCTAAGAAATGGAAAGTCAAAATCGAAGAATGGAAAAAAAGGATTGACTGTGAATATGATTGGGGATGCCAAATTTGCCCTTATCGAGAAGATTGCTATTATATTAAAGAAGTTCTAATTAAGAGAGAAGAATTAGGAAAATGAAAAATCTTAGGAAATAACATGAAGAATAGATGTGAAGATTGTGGAAATTGCTGTATCGAGACAGAGATGATTCTCTCTGACCAAGATATCGAAGTTATCGTTAGTAGTCACAAAACAACCTTGAGAAAAACAGATTTTGTACAAAAAACTGAAGATAACTTTTATCAATTAAAAAATATTAACGGATATTGCTTCTTTTTCGAAGGGGAAACAAAACTATGTAATATTTACGAGATAAGACCTCAAGGATGCCGATTTTATCCTTTAATTTACGATTCAGATAAGAACTCATGTATTTTTGATAGCGAATGTCCAAGACCAGAACTTTTTTATCCAAATAAGAATTCACTTCGAAGAACTTGCAAAAAGATAATAAGTTTCTTGGAGAACCAAGTAATTTTTTCTAAATTGAGATAATTGTTTTTATGTGATCTTGGTTTTTCTCGTAAGAAGCAAAAGCTTCTTGGATATTGTTTAACGCATACTCTTTAGAAATTAATACACTAGCCTTAATCATTCCTGAACTTAACCCTTTGATAGCTTTTTCAAAGGGCCCACATCTACTGCTATAAATAGTAATTTCCCTAACCACAATATCGGTAAAATTAATTGGAGTCTCTAACCCGTGAGTACTTTTCATGTGGATTTTACCTCGCGTTTTACACGAAGCAACAACATCCTTTAGGGCATCTGGGTTTCCTGTAGTGTCAACAACTATATCAGCTCCAATGTCTTTTGTTAATTTTCTAATTTCAGTTGGTATATCATTTACATTCAAACGATTAATTGAATAATATGCGCCAAACTTTTTAGCTAAGGCAATTTTTTTATCTGAACCGTCAATTACAATTATCTTCAGTCCTTTTAATAACGCAACTTGGGTTAGCAATAAGCCTAACTTTCCAAGACCAAAAATTGCAACAATTTTATCGTCTTTTTCTATAGGCATCATTTCAAACGTTTGATAGGCCGCAGCTAACGGTTCGATAAAGGTAGCTTCTTCGTAAGAAATCTTTTTCGGTAATTCGTGTATCAAATAAGACTCGACAGCAATGAACTCCGCGAACGCTCCATTGATATCGATCCCTAAAGCTTTTCTCGAGATACACTGTGTAAACATCTCTCGTTTACAATAATAACATTCAAAATCAATGTTACTATTAATTTCTGAAGTAACTCGTTTACCTAGCCAAGTGGGGTTCACATTTTTCCCTACTTCTACAATTTCACCAGCAAATTCGTGCCCTAATATGAGTGGGACGGGAGTTGGAAGATATCCACTTACTATTGCTATATCCGTGCCACAAATTCCTGCAGCTTTTACTTGAATTAAAACTTGAGAATCTTCAGGTTCAGGTTTAGACACTTCTTTAATAGCAATTTTTTGCCCATCAAATACAGCAGCTTTCATGGTTTGAATCTTTTTATGATAAAATGATTATAGAAGATAGAACTCGGGTCTTCTATCATTTAATAGATCATTATAACTATTAAGCTTTTTATCTCTTGCGTGGATTACATCAATTTCTATAAATTTAATATAGACTTTATCCGTTGGTGCGGACGAGAGTATGTTCCCATTATAAGATGTGATTTGACTTCCCCCCGTAAACTTAAAATCGTCTTCTCCCCTTACTTCGTTGCCTATTCTGTTAGAAGTTACAGCAAAAACGCGATTTACCAAACAATGAGTAGTCATGGCTTTTTGGCAATACGGAAGTACTAAGTTAGCGGGATGCGCAATGATATCAGCTCCAAGAAGCGCGAGCGTACGAATTGTCTCCGGAAAAAACCAATCGAAACAAATCATTATTCCGATTTTCACGTTGTTTACTTCGTAAATTCGTAAAGGCTTGTTTCCAGGAGAGAACCATAGGCATTCTTTATAGTATAGATGGATTTTCCTATATGTGCCGATAACTTCATTTTTTGAAACTATCATCGCAGAATTGAATATCTCATCGCCATCTTTCTCAATAAATCCTCCAATTACCACTCCACCTGTAATTTTTGATAATTTCTTTAGAAATTGAGCGGTTTGCCCGTTAATATCTTCCGCTAAAGATTCAGCTTCTTTTTTAGAAATGAAAGTATAACCGGTTGCGAAAAGTTCAGGTAATACAATTAAATCTGCTTTTATATTGTTTAATAAATTCTTTACTTGTTCAAAGTTTTGAGTTTTTTCGCTAAAGGTTGGAGAGGTTTGAACATAACCAATTTTCATGATTAATCCTTTTTTTCAGTTTTTACTTCAGGGTTTTCTCCGGATTTTTCTTTTCTTATTCGAATTCTTCTTTCTTTGAGAGGTATCTTCTTTTTTACATGCCGTTTAACATACTGTTCGTCGTATTTCTTTAATAATCCGTCAAGGTCCCCAATGGTTTTAGTTAGTTTTTCGATTGGAATGTCTTCGAAAAATCTATTTTTCTTAAATTTTTTCGCAGGACCCCCATTGTACACCCATCCTTCTTCTAGTTCTTGACCTACCATTGTAGACGACCAAGTGTTTAAAATACAGTTCTTTCCTATATGAGTGCCTGGCATAATTATTACGTGTGCGCCTATTCTGACGTTTTCTTCAATGACGGTTTTTTTAATGATTAAAAAGTTTCCTATAATAACTGAAGATTGAATTATAGCGCCCTGGCCAACAACTACATTTTTACCGAACTCGATATATTCAGTATCCACCCAACCTTCAAAAAGCGAGTTAGAAAATTTTGTTTTAACTCCAAACATCTTAAAACAAATATTGTCTAAAAATGGAAAGGGAAATTTATGTGCGAGCCAGGTTGGCCACTTTTTAATTGTATTTCTAAGACTCCAATATCTATAATCCTTGTCTGCGGGATCCCTTAAAAAAACGCCTTCTCTTGGTTTATGAAAAACATTAACTATAATTAATAAAATTTTAGCAAATAATAATGCAGCAAATACGGTTGTGATGTACATTACAATAAAATAAAGAGGCAAAAACACGTAGAAATGAAGTGGTCTTATATCATGCCACAACATTTGCCAATACCACCAAATTTCCAATATCGCAGGAAGTAGACTTATCCATATTAAAAAAATATACAAAATCAAATACTTTTTCTTAGCCAGTACGGTTGCACAAAAAGGACCGACGCGCATTGAATTCGGAACGCTCATTATTTAACGCCTCCCTTTTTTCTTCTAAATAAATGTTTTTTATCTTCATCGATATTAACTTCGTGCTCTACCTCAATTTTTTCTTCTTCGTCAACATCTACTTTTTGTATAATATCTCTTCTCATTTCAGCGTATTGATTAGGCTTTAATTTTCTAGCAGGAATACCTGAATATATCCACCCGTCTTCTAGTTTTTGATTAAGAGTGGTAACTGATACCGCACCTAAAACAGTATCTTTTCCAAAGTGAGTTCCAGGGGCAATCGTGCTCTGACCTCCAACAAGGGAGAAATCTTCGAAAGTTATTCTTTTAATGATTAGATAATTACCTACCACCATTGAGCTCATTATAACAGCCCCTTGACCGATAGTTACGGTGTTTCCAAACTTAATAAATTCAGCGTCGCACCACGCATCGTTTAAGTGGCTCGAAAAATCCATATTTACTCCAAACCAGCGAAATGCTAATACATCTAACCAAGGTAAAGGCCAGTTTCTTATTAACCACAAAACAATTTTTTTTATTTCGGTTCTTAACCTCCAAAATTCAAAATCCGTGTCTCCCTTCTCAGTTCGGAATATTCCCTCTTTGGGAAGGTGAATTAGATTTATTAAAATTAACAGAAGCTTACTAAAAAAAAAGCAACTAATAATAAAAAGAAATGTGAGCGCTAACAATAAAAGTGGTAAAAATAACAAATTAATTATCCATGGTAGTGGGCTTACAGTGTAGCCGTACCAAAAAGTTGCTACAATAATTCCTGAAAACCAAAAAATAGGGATATATACTATTAAAAACTTAAGACTAACTCTGTTAATAGCAGAACTTGTAGTGAAATCAATATTAAAGTCAGAGTCATCATCTATGTTTTCAGAACCTTTATTTTCATCTTCTATAGTTTCAGCCATTTTTATCTCACGCCATTATTTTTTATGTTTTTTTTCTTTTTTTCATTTTTTTCTGCTTCTTTTTTTATCCTCTCTAACTTTGCGTTTTCTTGCTTAACTCTTAAATCTTCAGCCTGAACTAAATTAACTTCGCTAACCTTTAAGTAATCCATAATTTTCTTTTTAAATATTCTACGCAAAGGCAAGCCAAAGTAGTAATTATTTCCTTTTAACAAATTGTGTTTAGTTGCTGCTGCCATTGGCAATAAATAGGAATTATCTCTTAGTTCACATCCAGGGGCAATATTATTAAAACCCCCTAAAGTAACATTTTCTCCTAGCTTTATTTCAAAGTACACAATATTTCCGAAAACTCCCTCAACAAAATGGCTAGAGAGTGCCGAATTAACGCCAATATAGCAGTTTTTTCCGATGTTAACATTTCTATCCGTAACTACTGATTCTTCGAGCGTAGAACCCTTTTTAATTACGCTGGTTCCTACAAAATTAAAAAACCAATTTGCTAGCCAAGGAAATATTCCTTTCATGAAAGCATTTTTTCCGTATTTAATCATAAAGGATCTTATATGGTATAAATTAGCAGTTTTAGAAGGGATGTTTCTTGGAATAATGCCATCTTTACTAGGTGAAATTTTTTCTGTATGTCTCCAGATAATTCGCGAGATCAAACCTACCAAAAATAAGTGGATCAAATAACTCACAATAAGAACTAACGGTAAGGCTAAAAAAGCTAGTAATGAATCAAGGTTCGTAAAGACAACAAACAAGTTATCTATCCTTAAAAAGAGGGGGATAAAAACTAACATAACATACTCCATAAAAACAATTCCCGGTATTACATATGAACAATAATATATAACTAAAAAGATACTCATATACCAATGGAATTGAAGTTCAATTTTTTCTTTAGCAACTTCACCATCAGAGTCACTCATATCAGGCGGTTTAATTTCGTCTAACATTTATTACTACACCAATGCTATCGTGAAAATCAATTATTTTTAGTATTTAAACTTTCTAAATCGAATTTAATATTATTAATATTAATAATATAGTAATCAATTTCAATTTTTTTTTTAAAAAAAAATTCTAATCGTTTTTAATAATTATTTGTCTCGAACCAACAGTTACTTCGTAATGAGAAGCATTTAAGAAATTATCGAGCTCTTGGGAGATAAATTCACTGTTATAGTATTCGGATTTTATCTCAAACTTCTCTTCGTAATATTCTCTCTGATTTAAGAGATAATTCATTCTTATAAATAACTATTCATTCAATTTTAAATATAGTTAATTATCAAAAGGAAGTAAAATTTTTAGGATTTTTGAGATAATCATGAAAATTCTACGCTAAATCTAAAATTAAGGATTTTGAGACATCTTTTAATTACTGATTATATAATCATTACCCTAAACAATTGCTTTAACCTCACTAAATAGTTTTTGGGTTAAGGTTAAGCTTCTTTTGAGGGATTCGGGACAGCCGTTCCACATATAAAGTGCCTTAATCTCGCCTTTACCCAAAAAGATTTGAATTATAGCTGCTGAAAATATTGTTAAAGGGAATATCACACCACAAAATTTTAGTAATTTAATTAATCCACGAATTCAAGATTTAATGGATAAATTTCGCAAAGAATTTGGAATAATTCGTAGCTATTCTGTTTTTAGAAAGATTTCTATTGACGAATTCTTCCTAAATTGGATTAAGAAAATGCCCCGACAAGAATTCTCTGAAATAGTAGATAAATACAGATTGAAATATACTAAACATGATATGTTATTAATGTGGTCTCAAATGAACAGAAATCTAGAAATTATAGTTTAGCTGGTATGTGGGCGTTGGTTGTGGACTGATCTGCTTGTTGGAATTTCAGTCGGTTCGGGGCAGGAGAGAGTTTTGGTGGGGGGGTGTG
>JAUWZT010000049.1 GCA_030615145.1 Promethearchaeota archaeon
CTTATTCTTGACCAATATAACCCTACTTGTGCGTTATCAAATAAATATCGATATTTTTCTTCTGATTCTTTTAATTTTTGTTTAGCTTTCTTACTCTCAGTGATATCTATAGAGAATCCAATAATCCCTCTAATTTCACCATTTTTATCAAAATAAGGAATCTTATGTGAGTTGAGCCATTTAGTTCCGTGTTCTGTTTTAAAAGACTCTTCTATGTTTAATTTTGGAGTTCTACTCTTAATTACTTCTAAATCATCGTCCCAATATGCTTGTGCTATATCTTTCGATAAAAGATCAGAGAGGTTTTTGCCCTCGATATCTTTTTTAGATAAGTTAGCCTTTACAGCAGCGATATCACTATTATAATAATCAACTACATTTTGATTTATGCGTATAAAGTTATTGTTCGTATCTTTATAAAAAGCTAAACCGGGATAATGATCTAAAATCGTTTCCAATTCGGTACTTAACATTTTATGTTGTTCTTTGGATTTTTTTAATTGTTTTGTTCGCTCGTGAACCTTTTTATCCAATTCTTCGTTCAATACTATTAATTTTTGCTCCGATTCTTTTAACTTTTGTTCTGTCTCCTTTCGCTCTGTAATATCGAAAATAACCCCATCAATATAGGAAGGCTTTCCATCATCACCTCTAACAGGTCTACCGCGCTCAAAAAACCATTTTAATTCTCCACTTTTATTATTTATACGGTACTCTACTTCAAACGGAACATTCTTTTCTATAGCATCTTTAACAATGTTTATTACTTTTAATCTATCTTCAGGTAAAATTAACGGGTCAATAGAACAAACTTTTCCTTTCTTCAAATCCTCTGGACTATAGCCAGTCATGGTTTGAACCATATCATTAAAGAAAATCATTCGATTGTCTTCCTCAATTAAAACTCTATAAATTATTCCTGGTAGATTCTCAGCAAGCCTACGAAAAGATTTTTCTCCCTCATTTAAATTGCTTATAACCATTTTTAAACTTCAACTCGGAAAGATTAAAGAGAAAATTAAATATTATTGATTTTTACCAAAATATTAATGCATCAAATCATATTTAATGATTTTGTAAATCAAATAATTAAGTGAATTAGTACTCTCAGAAATTTAAAGAAAATTTGTCTAAAATTAAAGACTTAATTCATTCAAACCACAATTTTAACGGAAGGAAATTAAGTGAAAAGATCGCATTATGTTTCAATGATTAACATCAATTCCTACCAAGATATACCTTTTAAAAAGCGCAATTCATTAATTATTCTTTTAGCTTCGTGATTTGGAACCTCCATGAAAGCATAAAACTCATTTTGCCAGAAAGCTTTTCCTGAAGTGCTAGAACGAATATCTTCAGCAAACTTTATCGAATTTCTTACTGGTAAGAGTACTTCTATGATTGCTTGATAATCCTTTTCTTGATTGACATTTTTTATTTTTGCTGAATACTTAGAAAGCAAAGAAAGCGTATTTTTTATGTAATCTGGGGGTAATTGAATAATTGTATGGTAAATTGGTTCAAGTAGGATAATTCCAGATTCGTTTAAAGCTTTTTTAATGGCATCGTAAAACATTGCGGATAATTCTGTAAACGCATTTTCTTCATCAAGCTTATTTACTACTAGTTCTTCAATTATTACTTTTAGACCTGTTAATTTTTCGCCGCATAGTGGACCATTTAATAGAATTTTATCAATAATTTCTAAAATTGTATCTTTCAAGAATTGGTTTAAATCATCTCTTGAATTATAAATTAAAACATTCTTACTATCGTAATATGTCCAAAAGTCTTGGATTTCATCCGTTGTTAAACCTGTAAATTCTTCTAACAATTCTTTCAATCTTCCTACTGGTTTTATAGACTTAAAATCATGAGTCCGGAAGAACCTGCTTGTTTTATCATTTAATAATTCTATTCTAATTTTTAGCGAACTTTGATGGTTTGGTGATTCTACAGTTATAGTAGAAGAACCGTATTTGCAAGATTCTTTAAAGATCGCTCTTGGTTCTGATGTTGAAATCTCAACACCTCGTTTTTCAATTTCATTTGCGGTAATTTCAAGATGTAAAGGTCCCATACCTGAGAGGAGGAATTCGCCGTTTTCCTCGTTTATTTCAAATAACAAATTAGGATCTTCGATTAGTATGTTTTCGATGAGCTCTTTCATTTTATCTAAATCTCTTAAATATTCCGGTTCGATTGAAACTGTTACGACTGGAGTAGAAACATATTTTACGTTTTCAAATGGAACCATTTTATCAATATAATTCTTATTAATTAAAGTCTCGCCGCTTTTTACTTGTTTTAGACCTTCTATGGCAACGATATTTCCAACAGGGATTTCTTCAACTTGCTCTCTTCTTTGACCCATGAAAATTGCGGTTTTTCGAATTATATCGAAATTATTTTCTTTTAATAAAAATACTTCCTCTTTATTGAAACAATTTCCAGAAAATATTCTTCCAGTTGCGACCAAACTGTGCTTATCTGCTTGTACTTTACTCAAACATATTATTAAAGGTCCATTTGGATCGCAATTAGTCATAGATTTTCCAACTTTAGATGTCAAATCTCCACCCCAAATCTTACCTATTCTGTATTTCTGAGCTTCAATAGGATTAGGGAGGTGGTCGACAACCATTTCTAGTATTGCGGTGTGTATTGGAAAATAAACAGCTAAATCAGCATAGGTTTCTTTAGTGTATGTTTCTTTTTGATACCGCGATCTAATATCCAAAAACTTTAACTCGTTATTTTCTAAAATTTTTAATGTAAAACCCCATTTGTGGAGCGCTGAGCCGAATGCAACGTTTCCAGCGGCAGGAGATACTTGCCACTCTTTTTTGAAGGGTTTATCTGCGTATCTTTTAATAAGCGTATTAAAATCTTTAATAATCCTTGTATATTTTTTTCTTATTTGTTCATCTGTTAGCTATAACTCTCGGATGAGGCGATCTACTTTATTAATATAAAGTACTGGTTTCACACCTTCCTGTAGGGCTTGTTTAATAACCGTTTCAGATTGAGTTATTATTTCCTCAACAGCATCGACAACTACAACAACTCCATCTATTAACCTTAAAGCACGAGTTACTTTGCCACTAAAATCTAAGTGGCCTGGTGTGTCAACAAGATTTATTAGAAAGGGGTCGTGCTCTTTAAGAGATTTTTCATAGTATAATGAAATATTAGTAGATTTCATGGTAATTCCGCGTCTTTGTTCTTCTTCTAAATAATCTAAGGCACGTGCTTCACCTGCTAGATCGGGTGAAAGTAAACCCGCTTCACTCAAAAGAGAATCGCTTAGCGTTGTTTTACCATGGTCTATATGGCCCACAAACCCAATATTTCTAATATTCTGAGTCTTTTCCATCATATTTAGAATCTCAGAAATCTCCTTACGACGAGGCATCCTTACTTTATTCTCTTGTTAATTATAAATAATATATTATTAAACCATGATTGATTTGATTAAAATTTTAGGTTTATTTGAATGTAATAGGAGCGGGAAATGAGTAATCTCATTACTCAAGATCTTCTTCATTAAGTTATGGAAAATACCAATACTTTCAGTTGGGTCAGAGCTTTCAACGAAATCATTTCCCGCATATTTAAGTAATTACAATTATAAGACAACATCACCATCGATTCTTACAATTCTTCCGTCGACATGCAACCGTTTATCGCAATATAATTCTATCGCTTTAGGATAGATTTTGTGCTCCCATTCTAAAACTCTTGGTCCTAAAGTTTTCTCTGTGTCGGTATCGTACACAGAAACGCATTTCTGGATGATGATAGGCCCATGATCCGATTGAGGATCCACAAAATGAACTGTAGTACCAGAAACCTTTACACCATATTCTAAAACATCTTTGTGAGCGTGCATACCTTTGAAAGAAGGCAAAAGGGAAGGATGTATGTTCATAACATTTCCATTGAAAGCATCAATAAAACTTTGGCTTACTAATCTCATATAACCGACTAAAACAACTAATTCACAATCGTATTTTTTTAGTACAGCTATCATCTTTTTATCGAATTCTTCTCTGGGGAGATGAAGAAACTTACTAGATTCAATTAATTCATACGGTATGTTATGATTTTTCGCTCGTTCCATGCAAAATGCTTCAGCTTTGTTACAAATAAGTATTTTTACGCCCGCCTTATGTTTCAAAATACCTTCCTCGCATGCTTTAACTATCGCTTCGAAATTGCTCCCAGAACCAGAGGCGATCGCACCTATTTTTATCATATTTTTTCTAATTTTCTTTTTTAAAAAAAGTTTATCATTAAAGCAAAAGAAAACCCATTCCTTTAGGTGAGGGATGAGATTTGCATTATATCATTAATCCTTTAGTGCTAGTTTTGGATAAAATCCATAATGACAATATTTTTATTCTATTAACTTATATATTATTTAGAAATTAGAATTAATTCGTTGTTAAATATAATCTCTGGTATTAGTATTAATATCTAAGAATTGTTCTATTTGTTTAAAAACATTGTTTAAAAAACCAAATTAACTGTACATATAATTTTAAAGGAGATTATAACTAGGTTATAAAAATAATTCAATTTAAAGAAAAGACCATCCTAAATAGTAAGAGAATCAATAACTTATACATTTTTAAAACTAAATAAGAATTACATAAAAAAATTGAGGATATATGAGTTTCGAAGGAGAACTACAAAGAATTAAGGATCAAATCATTTCACATCTCCCTGCCGGTATCAAGGTTAAAAAAATAGAATTTGAAGGTCCTGAAATAGCCGTTTATTCTGAAAATGAAAATTTGGATCTTATTGAAAGTTCAGACATTTTAAAAGAATTAGCGAAAACTATGCGTAAAAGAGTGGTTTTTCGCTGGAACGCGGAGAAGCGCAAGGATCCATCTGAAACAGAAGATTACATAAGAAATTTAATAGTCGAAAGCGCTGAAATCACCAATATTGAATTTGATCACACTCGTGGAGAAGTTATTATAGAATCGGTAAAACCAGGGTTGGTTATTGGAAAAAAAGGCGTAAATTTAAAGGAAATACGGATGAACACTTTTTGGCAACCTAAAACAATAAGAACGCCACCGTTGAACTCGAGAACCATTGAATTAATTAGAGGAATGTTGAGTAAAGAAAGACAAAACCAAAAAGACATACTCTTGAATATTGGAAAGAGAATTCACCGCCCTACCATTTTTAAAGATTTAGATATTCGCCTAACTTCCTTAGGTGGTTTTAGAGAAGTCGGTAGATCGTGTATCTTAATGCAAACAAGAGATAGTAACATTCTTCTCGATGTAGGGTTAAATGTCGGTAATAAAAACGATCCATTTCCAAATTTTGATATTCCAGAGTTTTCAATAAGGGATTTAGACGCCGTAATAGTCTCTCATGCTCACTTAGATCATTGTGGAATGGTACCTTTTTTATTTAAGTATGGGTATAAAGGTCCCGTATATTGTACGCTCCCTACACGAAACCTTTCGACTATGTTACAATTAGATTTCGTTCAGATTTGCGAAAAAGAGGGTATACCTGGCCCTTATTCTAAAAGGGATGTAAAAAGTGCTGTACTCCATACGATACCTCTCTCATGGGGGAAAGTTACGGATATTGCTCCTGATATTAAGTTAACACTTCACAATTCTGGTCATATATTAGGCTCTTCAATAATTCATTTACATTTCGGAAAGGGTGGATTCAACTTTATATACACAGGAGATTTTAAATATCAAAAAACCAGACTTCTAGAAAAAGCGGCTGTAAAATTTCCGAGAGTTGAAGCCCTACTTATAGAATCAACTTATGGAGGCCCTCAAGATCGAATTCCAAGTAGACAAGATTCTGAAAGAGACCTTAGACAAATATTAAATTCAACGATCAAGCGAGGAGGCAAAATTCTTATTCCTGTATTAGCAGTAGGGCGAGCTCAAGAGCTAATAATAGTGTTAGAAGAGTTCATCTCAAAGGGTATTATTGATCATGTCCCAATCTTTTTGGACGGATTAATCTCAGAAGCAACAGCTATACATACCGCAAACCCCGATTTTCTTAGCTCTGATTTAAGAGAAAAAATATTACATCAGGGCAAAAATCCCTTTTTAAGCGATTTTTTCACGACTATTTCTAGTCAAGAAGAAAGGAACGATGTAATTTTGGGTGGACCTTGTATTATCTTAGCTACGAGCGGTATGTTAATCGGAGGACCCTCAGTTCAATATTTAAGAAGGTTAGCCGAAGATAAGAAAAACTCTCTTATATTCGTATCTTACCAAGTAAATGGAACTTTAGGAAGCAGGGTTCAGCGTGGTTTCCGCGAGATTCAATACACCAATGAGAAAGGAAGGACACAGCTTATAAGATTAAACTTAAATGTCTTTACTTTAGAAGGATTCAGCGGTCATTCGTCGCGTAGTCAAATCTCACAATTCTTGCGTAGAATTCAACCCAGGCCAAAATTAGTTATAATCAACCACGGCGAAGAAAGCAAATGTGTAAGCTTAGCGACGATGATACACAAGAAACTAAGAAAAGCCACTAAAGCTCCGAGAAACAGAGAGTCTCTTTCGCTCAAGTAATCCATTCATCTCTCTATTTTATTATATTAAAGATTTAAATTACAGCTAAATGTTTTACTGTAATTTTTAAAAAAATATAATTTTTAATAATAACTAAAGATAATAAATTTTAAAGGAGTTGATTTTTTGCCAATAGCAGAAAAAATAATAGAAATTAAAGCTTCCGTAGAAAAAGTTTACGAGATATTAAACGATTACATGGGTTTACCAAGATGGAATATCGTTGTAAATGAAATAAAACAACTCGAATCCAAAAAATATTTCCTAAAAACTAATGTAGGGGATATAACAAACATCGAAATTGAGAATATACCTCGCGAGAAGATGACATCAATCCAAGAGGGAAGCCCTATGAAAAAAATTGGTTATATTTTCGAACCGAAAGGCGATGTAACTAAAGTGACGCTTTGGACTGAATTTGAATTGGAAGACCAAAGAATGATTATGGAAATGGCTGCAGATTTGTTTTTAAAAAGTCTAAAGGTTTACATAGATTACCTTGTAGCGGGTGGAAATCCAGAAGAGTATAAAAAGTCTTTCAGCAAAATTAAAAAAGCTTAAAAAAATTACTTTTTCTAATTTTTTTTATTTCTCTTTTTTCAATTCTAAAACTTCTAAAACTATTCTAAAACTAAATTTTTTTAACCAGCGATTATTTATTAATTTAAAATTTAGCAAGTGATATCTTTGAGATTTAAAAGGTTAAAGATTAGAGCAAACTTAATTACAATCACTCGAAGAATAATTCAGATTTTTGCTTTTTTACTGATAAATTACATAATTATTGAAACAATTTTTTCTATTAACCTATTAAGTTTAGAAGGAATTATTAAGGCACTACCCATTTTAAACTCGCCAAGAAATCCTCTTTCTAATGGAGCAGGAATATTAGAATATATTTTCTTCTCTATGGCAGAAGGCGTATTACCATTTTTTCTTATTGCAGTGTTAATATTAATATTACTATTTTCAAATCGTTTTTTTTGTGGATGGATATGTCCGATTGGGGCGATCCAAGATGTGTGTGCTGCGATACCTACTAAAAAAAAGAAATTAAAACTTGAAACCCATAAAAATCTTCTCAACATAAAGTATGTTTTTATAATTATTATCACATTAATCATATTCCTATTAGGAATTACAAAAAATACGAATGTCTTATTTTATCTTGATTTTAAAACCCAGATAGGTGTTTTTGCTCAACGACCAATAGGATTTTTTTCTTTGTCTGAATTTATTTTTGTGTTTCTTCCAGATATTATTCAGAATGTCTTTTTACCGGTAAAATTCGATGCTTTAGAAATTGGAGGATACCTTATAATAGGTTTCTACACTTTAATCATTGTTCTTTCAGTGTGGTATCCACGAATATACTGTAGATACATTTGCCCTTTTGCCGCAGTTTCTTCAGCCATAACCGATTATTCTTTTTTAAAATTATCCAGAAACCCTGTTAAATGTGTAGGTAGGTCTGAATGTGGGATCTGTGAAGATATTTGTCCAAAACAGATTAGAATATTAGATGAGCCGTTTGAATTTTTCACGGGTAAAGGTGAGTGTAACTTTTGTTTGAAGTGTAAAGAGAAGTGTCCTCATGATGCGATATTAATAAAATTTGGAAATATATAGAGCGATTTGATAAAATATTTGATAAGAGACCTATAATAAGCAGCAATGGATCCTAAAAACCTTAAAATATACAGGTTACATATGCGTAGAGATAGTGATATTGGATTTAAGGCCATATCCGATTCTCAAGCGGTAAGATTGTACGAAGAAGATGTTGAGTCTAAAATCGATATTAGACCCGCTTTTTTCAGAGATGTTGACCGTATTGTTCATAGCAAAGCATATGCGCGCTATATAGATAAAACGCAAGTTTTCTTTAGTGTCAACAACGCAAATATCACCCATCGTTCTTTACATGTTTTATTAGTTTCGAGAATTGCTTGTCAAATCGGGCGAATATTAAAACTAAATACCGATTTAATGGAAGCTATAAGTTTAGCACACGACATAGGTCATAGCCCAAGGGGGCATCTGGGCGAAAAAATACTTAATGACATAAGTAACAAGTATAAAATGGGTACATTTAACCATAATGCTCAAGGATGCCGCTGGTTGTCGTACCTAGAAAAAAGATTTCCAAATAAACCTGCGAAAGGATTAAATTTAACGCTACAAGTATTGGACGGAATTCTTTGTCACGACGGCGAAGTTTACGAACAAGGGTTAAAACCAATTGAAGTGAATGGAAAAACTTGGGAAGACCATTTAAATGAATATAACGACGCATTTCACGAAAACAAAATAAAAAGAATCCCAATGTCTTATGAGGGAGTAGGAGTTAGGCTAGCAGACACCATAGCATATATCGGAAGAGATATCGAAGATGCAATTTTAATTAAATTCATTAAAAGATCTGACTTACCTAAAAGTTGTACAAATGTACTTGGCGATACTAACCGAAAAATAATGAAAACTCTAATTATGGACCTCTTAAATAATAGCCTTGATAGCGATATAATTGGTTATAGTGAGGAAATTTTTGAAGCGCTAAAAAGATTGAAAGAATTTAATTATGAACAAATATACAGTCGAAGAGATCTTTACAAAAGTAAAAGTTTAAAAATTTCTTACATAGAAAACTTAACTTATCAGTTTGAATTAATATTTGAAAAATCTTTGAAGGATTTGGAGGAAGAGAACTTCGACGCCCCGATTTTTAAAGATCACATAGAATATATCGACGACAAAAACTATTCTACTTACTTTAAACCTCTTAAAAATCAAAATAAGTTAACTTTGGTCGTGCGGGATTATATCTCCGGAATGAGTGATAAGTATTTCAACGAGATTTTTAGAAAATACAATCTTAAGCATTAATAATTGCTTAACTATTCAGTAGTTTCAACTCATCTCTAATTCTTAATTTTAATCTTACAAAAATTACTAAGATATTATATTAACTTTTTAATGAAATAAAGTGGATTACACATGGAGGAGCAAAATTTTTTTTTGGTTTATACGGGGTTTTGTTTTTTTCAGTCACGGGGTTTAATACCCTCAGTTAGAAGAGTATTAAGAAAAACAAGTTTTTTTTAGCATCCTCCTTTTAAGACTGTGTAATCCAATAAATTATAAGGTTATTCTCTAATAAAAATCTATCTTTATTCAGAATAATAATATTTTTTACAGAAAATATATTATTCTTTATCAAATCTCTATTTTATTAAAGCCCAGTGGTGTAGAGGTCAAGCATTTGGGGCCCTGAACCCTGCGACCACGGTTCGAATCCGTGCTGGGCTAATTTTATTCTAACCCGTTCTTTTTATTATATGATAACCATATTTAGTTTTAACTGGCTGAGAAATTTCGCCAATTTTTAGCTTCGTACACGCGTTCCAGAACTCTGGAACCATATCACCCTTAGAGAATTCTCCTAGATTGCCACTCTTTTTTTTACTTGGACAAGTAGAAAATTTTTGTGCCAAACTTTCAAATTTATCTCCTGCTTGTATGTCTTCATGTAATTCTTGGGCTCTACTAAATTTATCAACCAAAATATGACTTGCTTTGATTTTTCCTCCGCGAATGGGTGCTCCTCCAGCACTTTTTCCTGAACCTTTCGAACTTTGACCTTTTTTTTGATAACCTTTTCCATATCCCTTTCCCATTAATTTTCACCTCTAAATATTTTATGATATGCCTTTTTCTTTCCGTCTTAATTCTGCTTTTTTATCCATCATTTTTAAATATAAATGTGTTGTAGTTTTGGGGGGTATTATCTCCCTATCTTTCCTTTTGAGCGTTATTGCTTGTTCTGGGCAAGTTGTTACGCAATTACCACACCCGATACATAATTTTTGCTCAACAACAGCTATGTCCTCAACCATCGAAATAGCATCCATCTGACATCGATTTAAACAGGTTTCACAGCCGATACATGAGTCTGAATCAACATTAGCGTAATAATTAGAATAAAACATTTCCCAAGGACGCTCAAGTTTCTTTAAATTTGTTATAAGATCGCAACAACATCCACAACAACAACAAATGAAATTGGGATCTTGAGCGTTTCCAGGTTGAAGAATTAAACCTTCTTCTTGCGCATTTTTAAGTATATTTAGAGCTTCATCATTTGTTATAAATCTTCCGTTATTTATGTCTACAACATGTTGAGCAGAATTATTTAGTGCGAAACAGTGCTCGCGCATATTCGTCTGTTTACACGACTCGCCGATTAGTTCTTTCCCTTTTTGGCATATGCAATCCATTATAGCAATCTTCTCGGCACTTTCAATTATTGTTCTTAGTTCGTCGTATGTGGCAATATTGTGTTCTGGCGTGATGCTTTCTTCAACTGGAATTGTTCGTAATTGGTTGATTTTAGTGCTTACGATTTCATTTCGGTATTCCTCTTCAAAGTATTGCTCGATGTCTTCATAAAACTCTTTTGTAATCGACTTTACTTGATATTCATACATGCCTACTGCTAAAAAGGCGAGATGATATCGTATCTCTTCCCCATTTTCATCCATCAGTCTCTTTAAATTGATAGCACCCTTGTGATACATTCTGTCTAAGATGAGCTCAAGTTCCTCTATGGATTTTACTTTTTTTTTAACCCTGCGATAAATCTTTTTCATAGGTTCGGGAATAAATCGCATGTTAATAGCAATTTCTGCTTCTTCAGTAGTAAATAAAAATTTTAACAATCGAATTTCTACGCCTGATTTAGTCGCAGGAAAGCCTATGGGTAAAGTATCTAATTGCTGTTGCAGCTTTCGATATATATCATCTTCTTTTTCAATCATTTTTCTCGTTTAAATTCTACTAAAATAAAACATCAAATTACTGAATTAAATTAGATATATTTATTAAAGTTACGCCTACACCTTGATAAGTTTTAAATAAAGTTAGAGGAATGTTGTAGTGTAATTGTAAAAATAGGAGAATGTAATATTGAAAAGGAGTATAATAATAAAATGCTTTATTTTAGTCTAATTTATAATCAAATAACGGAAATTCTTAAGTTCTTTAATTCCATTTACATCAACTACAATTTTTTGGAAATCTTGTACTGTCCCTTCAAAAATCATAAAAATAATTAGATTTTCTCCTTGAAAATGTTGATTCTTATTTATTATTTGCTCGTTATATCTACTTTCAATCTTATTTAATTTTCTCTGAATATTTGGATCGTGAGGAGCTACAATTATCATATTTCCAACAATTTTTTTGGTAGTTGGAATTGTTTCTCCGTAGGATTCTCCGTACGACTCTAAATTTGAGACCTCTATATCTGACATTAACCTTAATAAGGCATCTCTTATTAATTTAGATTTGTTTTCATATTGATTTTTAGATACTAGTTTATTAATAAACTGCTTTAGGTTTTCATTTATTGAGAATGAAATTATTGGCATAATTTTTCACTTATTATTTTCTCTCTTCTTCTATCTTAATAATATAAATTCGCCATAACACTTATAAATGTTTTTAGAAAAAACAATCACAATTTTATGGCTCGAGCAATGACATTTTTGAATTTTTCTACATCGTTCACTAGTTTATCGGCGTCCTCATCGCTAATTTTCTCGTCTTTGCCGTACTTATTCAACTGCGTCAACCAAAATTCAATTCTACCTAAGATAGCCTCTTTATCTCCTATTACTTTACGTAATCGAATAAATGTATCATGTAGTTTATTTCTAATATTCTGCGCTTTCCATCTAAGCATACAATAATCGCTGACTTCTGCTAAGTTTTGAGTAATTGCCATAACATCAATAGTTTTCTCCCTTTCTTCTGACTTAATCTTCCGAATAATATTAATTTCCTCAAAGAGAATTTCGATAATTTTTGCTAAAAATCCTGTAAGTTGTCCTGGGTTTCCACACCAGACCCTAACTTCTAACGATTGACTCATCTCGTTAACATAAATCCTCGTTATAATTCTCCCTCCAGTAGTTTTTGCTTCCGAACAAAACCACGCCTCTCCTTCGTAATTTCCTGTAGCATCTGAACCTTCATGGGAAGTAACAGCGCTGGTATCAAAGTTTTTCAGAGTTCTTATGGCAGCTCTATAAGCTAATCGCGGGTCTAAGTCGGCGATTAAAAACGCTCGTGCGTCATTTCCAAGCGTTTGTATTGCGACTTGACAATCCTCTATTGTACTCATAGAAGTGCAAACTAAGGGACATTTGATTTGTACTTCCATTTTCCGTACGTGGATTGTTTTTTTAGTTCCTGAAGCTGTTCGATAAATAACTGTACCACTAATATTCGACACACCACATTGCTTAGGCTCCAAATAAAAATCTACTCCTCTAGAATTCTTGGACTCGATTACTGGAACGTTGATTAATGGCTGTTTTATCTTATAACTTGAGGGTGCTTCCAATAGAACTTTAACATTATTTATTGCCATATTGCTCTTATTCCTAACGGCTACTTTGAAATGCAACTGTCCACCTTCAAAATCGTAATCCCTAACAACCTCAATTTTACCCTCGTCAATTGGTTGGGGCTTTTTCTGTTTCGTACGAGTTGATCCTGCTTGTGTTCGGGGGACGCTATAAGCCATAAAAATTCTCTTGTGCATGTCAATGTAACCATCAATGTCGCCCCTCCCAATTAATTGAGCTAGATTTTCTTCTATACTGGATTCAGTAACCCCCAATCGATTCGATAATTCTCTCAAAGGCATAGTTCTATATGCTCTTGCTAGTTCTTTGATTTTATCTTCAAGGTATTTTCGCGTCATAAATTCTCTTCTTTGAGTGAAAATTCCTTTTATCGAACCCGATTTGATAAGGTCGTGGAGTGATTTCCTTGCGAGTTCTTCTGCGATTTTTAACTTTTTTGCAAGCTTAGATAATTCAAACAATCCACTTTCTTTAGAAAAGTCTTTGATTTCTTTATAAATTCTATCAGATGTAATAATTTCGTTGCCACGATCAGCAAAAAACGCGATAACTGCATTAGTTCTCATTAAATTGACGCAAAACGATTTTGATAGTTCCTTTGGAATATCAAAAACTTTCGCAAGTTTATCTAATGAGCTCCTTCCCTGTTTATTTATTTCTTTAATTAAATGGTCCATAATATATTTTTGAGTGTAATAAAATTTCTTAGTTTGTGAGAAGGAACCTTTTATCTGAAATTGACTTATTAATTTATATATAACTTTAATGGCTATTTCAGAACTCATGTCAAGCATGGTGGCTAAATCAACTACTTTCAAAATACCCTCGTTTTGTATTTTTGAAAGGATTTTTTCTCTCATCTCGTACGAAATGTAATAAAACATTTGGTCCTTCTGATCGAGTATGCCATATATACGCTCCTCGTCGATGTATTGATTAATTAATTTTATCATTTGTTGGGCGGATATATTAAAAGACTCCATAATCGTAGAGAAGTTAGCGACTGGGGATCTCTTTAAAAATTCTAAGAAGCAATTAGGACAAACTTCTTTTCCGATTATTCTTTTTAAAGACCTACGACATAAATTTAACCGATATCCTTTTATTAAATTATACTTGGTTGCTTCTCTTGCTAGTTGTTCTTTAGTAGGAAAAAATAAGCCGGGGGATTTTAAGTAGGAGTTCCAGGCACAAGTTTCATCAGTGCACTCTAAATAATATTGACCAGACGACAGTCTCTCTAACCTCAAAAGAGCTTCGCACTCAGGGCACTTACTATTTTCAATAACGGTACATTTATAATACTTTTCAGCAGCGCTTGCTTTTGAATAGGATATTCCATGCTTTTTACAGAGCCAACTTTCTGTTGTAGCCATATGATGGATGCAAAAACTTGACTTGCATTTCTCACAGGTAAAAGAAATGTTTTGACTCTCGCAGAATTTGCATTCCATTATCTGATTATCTCCATTATTGTTGAAAGATATAGATTAGTTTATAATATAAATAAAAATACAGATATAAATTATTTTATGAGACCAACTATTGATTTTTATAGTTAACCAAGACTAATAAAAAAAACTATACCTATAAGATTGGAAATACAGAAACTCCTAAAACCGATAGCACCATAACCGCTACATTAAAAAGTATAATTATTAGGAGCATAATGTAATAAATTGTGTTCTTTCTGCTTTTGGTTGGCTTAACAATAAGCGCAGTACCTTGTTTAGCTAAAGCAAGTGGAAATAATCCCGCAAAAGTGCCTAAAGAGAAGTAAAATACTACCAATAGACCTTCTATGAATCCATATCCAAGAGATAATTGAAAAGCTTGAGAATATATAATTAATTCAAATATACAAGGAGCAAATCCTGCTATAATTCCAAAAACATAAGGAGTTTTCTTTAATTCCAAATCTAAATTTGGAATGTCCTTGAAATATGTAGAATGAGGCAAATAATCCCGTCTTGTAACGAACACAAAAAGAAATATCCCCACAAACATAGATGTGAACGCTCCAAAAAAATTAATAACTACAGGGTCGGGAGTAAAACCGGGTATAATAAATCTTGGTACTTGAGTTATAAAAACCGTTAATGACGCTATAATCATATTGGAAGTAATTAATCCCAATCCATAGAGCATTAAAATGTACATACTCTTTTTTGGCGTTTTTGCTATTCCAAACGACCAAAAAAAGAAAATAGCTTTATCTTCACAAGGAATTAGAGTGTGAAACACCCCTAAAAAAAATGCTGGCATTAAAATAATAAAATATTCTTGAACCATTTTTACGGTAAAGTGCCCTCTGGATTCGGTTAATATTATTTAATATTACAAGTAAAATTTAGAATTGAAATTATTTAAGCTTTTACTTTATTGTTTTTCATCTTTTTCCTTTTTTAAGGAATATTGGCTAATCCCCATAAAAATAAGAATTAAAAATATTGTTGAAGCGAAATTAAATGGAAAAAACAGCTTTGTTAACCAAAATATTCCCATAAAAGCCAAATCAAAGAAGTTTAAAAAGAAAAAACTAGGTTTAATATATTTTCTGGTTATTTCTGAGTTTCTTGGCAAATTAAACAATATAACAACTAAAAGTGGAGTTAAATTGAGAAGATGATGGTCCCATGAGTCAAAGTAAGCAAGGAACATAATTAAAATACCGAATGTGTATCCATAAATTAAACTATTTCGATAAAATCTTCTAAATACATAGAGAATAAAACTTATACTTCCTAAAATGAGCAAAACGCTTAAAAAAATAGGTAAAACGCTTAAGTCGGTAGCGGGAACCCCAATATATAAGAAGAAATTCGATA
The DNA here is from genome assembly GCA_030615145.1 of Promethearchaeota archaeon. Classification (GTDB taxonomy): domain Archaea; phylum Asgardarchaeota; class Lokiarchaeia; order Sigyniarchaeales; family SOKP01; genus SOKP01. Next base: position 15,844 of record JAUWZT010000049.1, read on the forward strand.
TGAGTTTTGTAATACTAAAAGAATGGTTTAAAAGCACTGTTTCAGAGCCTGTAAAATTTGTTTCTAAAAACCCATTTAACAAACCCGGGTAAATTAAAAACACGATAATGTTTAAAGACAAAGGCAATATAACGCCTATTAATCTTAAAAAGCTTCTATTAAAATCAAGTTTTAATTTTTTATTACTATAATCGTAATTGAGCATAATTAAGAAGGGAATCATGAATATAGTTGTTGGCTTAATTATAATACTTATTCCTAATAAGAAACTTGCGATAAATTGCCATTTGATATCCTTATATTTAAGAAAAATAAACAGAGATAATAAAATAAGTAGAGTAATATATAAATTAATTTGACCTAATATGTAATTAAATACCTGCGGTAATCCAATAAGGTAAAGAAAAATATACAGCATTACTCTATTTTCTTCTTTTTCGTGATCTTCTCTTCTAATTAAGAGTATTAATTTATAAAGAATTATAGAGATCAAAACATTTAAAATTAAATTGATTAGATTAAAAACAATAAATCCTAATTCAAAACCCATTAGATAAAAAGGAACAAAGAGTAGGGCAGAAAGAGGGAAATACCTAAAAGGCCAAATGTCGGCATAATTTGCAGGATTATAAAGGTTAGCAGGGTCGTTAACAAAAATCTCTCCAACTCTATAATATACATAGAAATCACTTTGCTCTCTGAATACGAACCATGTCATAAGTATTGAAAATATAAAATAAAACATATGAAGAAATATACTATATCTGAAGAATTTAAATTTCCATAGTTCTACAGAACGATTCTTAACTTGAGTAAAACATGCTTTAAAATCCA
>JAUWZT010000150.1 GCA_030615145.1 Promethearchaeota archaeon
ATGGTGCTGATACTTCAAGAAAAGGATTTACTTCATTAAAAAAATCCAATTCTTTATTAGGATTCTCTTGATATTTGCAAAATTCTCTACCTAATATACTGGGTAATGCCAGAGTACATCCCAACAGTAAGAAAACTGTTATTGCTTTAACATTTTTTTGCATTTATTTCACCACTAAATTTATAAATTTAAGAATAATGATTATAGTTTATTATTTATATCTTTTGATAAATTTGTTGAAAATTTTTTGAAATACTTTTAAATAAACATTTTCTTTTTTTTTATTTCTTATCTATGTACTAAGTACTTTAAAATAGTAATACCGCTTACTCTCGTGGAACAAGAAGAAAAATCTTCAAATTAAATGACGAAGCCGTTTTAAATTACCAATCGAACTAGGAATTGAATCAATGTCGTTGCCCGCCAACACTAATTTATGAATAAGTAACAATCTTTATATACTAAAACAACAATAAAAAATTAGTAAAATATAATAAAAAATCGAGGTTGTATAAAATGGGTAGTGGAGAAAGTCCATACGAACGGGCCATCGATGATGAACGCAGGGCCGCCGCGAGGCCAAATCCGTATGATAGTGCGAGGAGTGGAACTTGGGATAAAAAGAAATCCAACATGATGTGCATATTATTCACTATAATTGTGATAATAGCAGTTGGCGGGCTTGTAATTTGGGGTTTAAGCTATTAAATAGGTTAGTATTTTTATTTTTTTTCTATCTATTTTTCTCATTTGTCAGGTCAGTTAGTATTAACTCTGGTTTAACAATTTAATAATTGACAGGTAATTAAAAAAATTTATCAATCCAAATCAAATTCTAAACGAAGTTGTTGTCCTTCTTTAAGATTCAAGGATTCATCAAATGAAATTTCAATAATTGAACCATTAATTACTTGCTTTACGCCTACATCTTGATGTGTTCCTTCTGAAATAAGTATAGATTTACTAATTTTAACATCTTCAAATTTATTTCTATCGTATAGTTCTTGGGTATTCAACCCAATTTCGACAAAATTATTGTCATCACATGGTAGTGTACAAATCGAACCAAGAAGCAGTTGTGTTTGTCCTGTTTTTGCGCGCGCTCTACTTTTTTACTTACCTTAAAACGAGGAGAGCGTCGATTCCGATGATTTTGCATTGTTTCAACAATTTCCTTTTTATTAAGTCAATATTATTCGTTTAGTTTAAGTTTACAATTGTTTAAGAAATACTCTTAACTTAAAAAAGATAATAAAATAAAAATTATTATTGTTAATATACTTAATAAAACTGGAAAGTAAATGTTGTATTAATAATAATAATAAAGAAAAAATCGTTGAGTTGTATATCGTCTGTTAAAGGGTTTGCATGGTCTTTTGTTTTTTTGTTAACATTTGGGATTTACGGTTCAATTCCAACTTATTTAATATTTTCTCATTGGGAATGGCTGAACGCACTACGGTTTGACGAAGAACCTATTTATACTCTTTCTTTATTTGTATTATTTTTATGGATCGTTTCTCTGATTGTTACTCTAATTTATATTGTGGCGATGATTCGCGCAATTGTCCAAAGAAAAAGCGAAGATTTAGGCATTCCTAAAGGTGTGAAAGGTTTTGGGCTTGTTTCAACTATTGTTGTTATCGTTTTTATGGTAGTGTGGTACTTGCTTTTTAATCAAATTGCGTTTTTCTCAATGTTACCTCCATAAAAAGAAGGAGTAATATTAAAATTTTAAATTTCAAATAAGGCGTTTACATGTTTATTGGATAATTACCAAACTCTTTCGTTGCTTCAACCATCCAACGCAAATTATCAACTTTTACAGTAGGGTGCATGTTAGCTGCGCTGACTATAAATCCGCCACCGGGTCCAGCAGTTTTAATTGCGTGTTTAACTGCGGCAAATACCTCGTCCTTTGTCCCATAAGTAAGATCGTGTGCGATATCTATGTTTCCCAAAAGACATAATTTATCGCCAACTTTTTTCTTCACGAGAGCTAGATCGACACCTGCCGTGGGTTCAAGACTATGCAAGCCATCGAAGCCACAATCTACAACGAAGTCCAACAACGGGGTAACCTGACCGTCAGTATGTAATACTATTTTTTTTCCCCGGTCGTGAACAGCATCAGTAATCGTTTTATACGCTGGAAGTAATAATTCGTTAAACTTTTTTGGACTCATCATCGGACCAGTTTTGTAAGCTAAATCTCCCGATTCTATAAATAATTCAGCTCCAACATCCATATACGCGTTATAACAGGCAGCAGTAAATTCAGCAATAACTTCGTGAACCTCTTTGATAAATTTAGGGTTTTTATGAAGCATTCGCGAGTAATAAGTAAAACCCATGCCTTGCGAAGCGCTTTCAAATACGCCCGCTAAGTCGTTGGTGACGGCAACAAATATTTTATCTTTATGCTTCTTATTTATCCGGCGGTAGAACTTTTTGGCCATCTTGGTGTATTTCTCAGTCATAGGACCTTCTATGTTTTCTTTAGTCTCTTCCCATTTCTCAGGAGAATTCATAGTACCATATAAATAGTAAGGATTGAAATTGCCCTCGTTATTTCGCGCTTCCCATACGCGTCCAAAAATGTCATTCATTAAAAGACGGTCGTCGTTCGGATCATCAAAAAAATAAAAGGGTAATATACCTACTTGCATACAGTCAAGCCCAATTGCCGCAGCTGCTTCCACACAACGAGAAAAAACGCTTGTTTCTACGCTTTCTACTAGGTTACTCAACTCTTCTATCCATCCATCAGGGTTATCGCGCTGTATCTGTTCTACAGTGTCAAAATCGGTAATTTGCGGTTTTCCTAAGATTATATCTACGTTATTCGCATCGATAAGAATGGTGTGGCACGGAACTCTATCTGGTTCTTCTATATTTAACGCAGCAAGAACTCTTTCTCTACAATCCATTTTTCTCATTCAATTGTTTTTTAATACTATCTAATAAATAAGATAATTGGATTCTTTTTTAAAAATTTAATTAGGAATTTAAAAATACTAATACTTTGTGCCAAATAAAAAGAATAATTAGTTAATAGAAATAGGATAAGTTCCATATTTCTTTAATGTATTATGCATAGCTAAATAATTTTCTAATTTAACAGAAGGATTAATACTATGTCCAGAACTTAGGATAAAAAAAAAAAAAAGAGAGTTCGTCAAGGGAAATATGGTGTTTCTTATTCATATGTAGTAAATTTCTGTTTGATTATACCAAAATTTCATAAACTAACAATAGACTTTAGGTTAAAAAAAGCTAGAAATTAAAGAATAAAAGGAAAGTAAACTAATAGGGAGATATAAATATTAATGGATTGCGGTTATGCTTCGCTAATTTGAATAGTTATTTTCCCTTTAGTATGACCTTTTGATAAATGGATAAAAGCATCTACCGATTGTCGAAAATTAAATTTTTTTTCTATAACTGGTTTGATTTTGTTTCTTTCGATTAGAGAAGCTATTAATGAAAGATTATTCGCAGTGGGTCGCATAAAAACAAACTCGTATTGGGCATTTTTTAGTTTTACTAATTTCTTGATTTTACTCGGTCGTAAAGAGAAAACGAATGCAATTAGTTTTGGCATGTTTAATTCTTTGGCTACTTGTTTATTGATTTCAGCTGGTAGCAAACTTACCACTTTGCCACCACTCTTAATTATCTCAAATGCGTCAAAAGTGTATTGTCCACCGAGAGTATCAAAGACGATATCCATAGAAGAGCATATGTCTAAGTAGTTTTCCTTTTTATAATCAATTACTACATCAGCACCCAATTTCTTTACCCAATTGACATTATTTGTCCCTGTAGTAGTAAATACTTTAGCACCTTTGATTTTGGCGTATTGTATTGCAAATGTACCTACACCACCAGAACCCGCATGAATTAAAATCTTATCGCCTTGATTGATTCCTCCAAGTCGCTCAAATGCTTGTATGGTCGTCATCCCAACAACAGGTAGAGTTGAAATCTCCTCAAATGATACATTTCTTGGTTTCAAATATAGTTTTGAATGTTTTAGCTTGCAAAATTCGGCAACTGCCCCCTCAGCTACACCAAACACTTCATCACCTTCAGTTAAATGGTAGACTTCCTTCCCTACAGCCACTATAGTACCACTAAAACTACTTCCTACTAGTGCTGGAAATTGCAGTTTTTCCGTTCTCTTAAACTCGCCCAATATGACTTTATAGTCATGCGGATTTATACTTGCATGGCTAACCTGAACCAATACTTCATCGGCTGATATTTTTGGCTTCGCAACTTCCTGAATCTCTAAGTTTTCTTTTAAATTTCCGTATCCCGTTTGCATTAAAGCTTTCATACTAGTACATCCTAGATTTTATTTTAGAAATTACCTTATCTTGAAATCTTATAGGTCATAAAAGCATTATCTTCAATAAAAATTTATGCTTCATCAGAGCTTACATACAAGAAAAAAAAAACATCATCGAAAATCTAGAGATACCTATGAGAATTTTCTTAAAAGCCTTAAAAGAAAAGATTATTTCCAAAAAAAAGTCAGAATTGGTTTGAGAATTTTATGATTAAAATTGATAATAACAGCGTTTTACTTGCGGGTCTTCATAATATTAACATAAAATTTCTGAATAACCAGGTGAATCTTGAGAAATATAATTTACAATATTTTTGAAATCATTTTTGGCAGATTCAGACCATTTTATTTCAACCATTTTTCTGCCATATCTTTTACTTGTTCATGAGAATAAGTTCTACCTTGAGCAATATCTTCTTTAGCTTTTAAAAGCTTTTGTTTAACATAAAGATGATATATAATATCGTCTAATGTGGTATCTTCGGGTAATTCTTTAATAAGAGCTATAACTTCCTCTTTTAATGGATTAGTTGTTGTCATATGTTCTCATTATTTAAATAATCATTCCAACTTATATAATTTCTCATCTTATTTCAAATTATAATTCTAAAAAATTCTTCAAGATTTGCATTCCATGGGGCTTCATTCTTATGGATAAAATTATAAAACTTTACTATTAATTTCCTCAATCTCAATTTCATCATCTTGAGATTTAAGCATTTGTTTCATAATTTTAAACCCAATTCCCATCTTCTTAATCCCTTGTATCCTTCGTTTAACTTCATCAAAGACCGTCGATAAGCTTGTTGAATTATCCGCGGCTTTTCTCAAATTAGAAATTATAAATTAGAAATTAGAAATTAGAAATTAGAAATTTAAAGATACTAATACTTTGTGGCAAATAAAAAGAATAATTAGTTAATAGAAATAGGATAAGTTCCATATTTCTTTAATGTATCATGCATCGCTAAGTAATTTTCTAATTTAACAGAAGGATTAATGCTATGTCCAGAACTTAGGATAAATCCCCCTCCGGGAGCAAGCTTTTTGATAAGACTTTTAGTATAATTCTCTATATAACTTTGCTCTTTATCGGCGAGATCTTGTGGGGAAACATTTCCGATAAATGTAATTTTACCAGAATATTTTTCATGGAGTTTAAAAATGTCGTATTCAAGATTTGCTGTTGTCGGTTCGAAAGGATGAAAGGCATCAATTCCAACTCCAATAAGATCTTCAAATAATTCTAAAATGTCTCCACAGCTGTGTAACATCACTTTTAATCCTGCTTTATGTGCAACTTTACAACTTTCTTCTAACCAAGGAAGTACATAGGTTCTATAGTTTTTAGGACTCATCAATAAACCCGATTTATATCCGTAATCATCCATTATCATTATCGCATCGGTTTCTCCCCATTCGATTAAAGTTTTAACTAATTCTACCAGATATTTACCAAATCTATCAAAAACAGCTTTGATCTTTTTTGAGTCGGTTAATAGTTTACTAAAAGTTGAAAACCCAAAAACTTGCCAGGTAGGTTCATATAAACCCCATACAGCAGGGATAATGGAGATTTTTCCTTGAGCCTCTTTTTCTGCTTTTCTCATTGCTTTAAAATATTTTTCTCTTCGAGGAGTGTTAACTTCTAAAGGCGGAAACGATTCAAATTCTTCAAAACTTTTAAATGCTCCACCCCTATAATATGCCATATCCATGCCATCTGAAGGGTTTTTTCTTACATCGAAAACTCTTCCAAATTCGTCAGTAAAATGCGTTCTATTACAGCTTATAGGGAAAAGGATATAGCCTGTCAATGGAACAATTGCAAGGTCGATTCCAAGCTTTTTATACAAATTCACATGCTTATTGAAGGTAGTTTTAATATAGGATCTTGTTTCCGTAGCCATTATAATAGTTTTAGTTAAAGAGTCTGTATCTCCTTGACTTAGATCATAGGTGTCATTAAAGCTTTTTACCATTCCTTGAAATACATAATTCTCATTAAAGTGTTCACATATTTTGAAATTATCTATTGACATCTCAAAAGAGGGCACTATATCAGCTTCTTCAAAATTTAAAACCGCACGTATTCTCTCTCTACTATTCATGATAATTCTCCTTTAACCTTAGTTAGTGAATTAATATCTTCAACAATTTGATAAAAATATTAGGGTTTTTTAATGCAAACTTGATTAAAAAAGTAAAAACTAAAGGGTTTGTTAATAGTTTGAAAATTAAATCTTTTGGAAAATCCATATCGCCATAGAGGGAAATAATATGCTCAATTTTATTTTCTTTTACTATTTTAAAGAAAACTTCGAAATCTTCGTTTGTTAATCTTTCTAGAATAAGCCGTATAACGTAATGAAGCTTTAGTTCTTTACCGATTGTTCTCAAACAAGGTTTTTCATAATGCTTTTTAATAAATCTTTTAGAAAAATTATTATATTTGAAACTAAGTTTAACGCAATTTGAAGCGTGCTTCGCAGCAGTCAATAACATGACGATGCCTCCTCCTGTTGTAGCTTTAACTTGCCCTGCTGCGTCTCCTAACAATAAAGCGTTCTTAAAAGCGCTTTTATTCATAATTCCGTACGGGATAATCCCTCCTTGCTGATCTATCTTATTGTTGATATTTATTCCTAGCTTCTTTAAATAAATATGGAAACAATCTTTTACGTTTTTAGAGGATGCTATGCCGATTCGGTAAATATTATTACCCTCGGGTACAATCCACCCAAATAATTGTTTCCATAGAGGGTGGAAGTACATAACTGCTTCGTTTTCGTCAAAATCGCCTTTAACTCTAATTTGAGTGGCATAAAGAACCTTATTCTTCACTTTCAATTGTTTTCCTACTGAAGTTAACGGCCCGTCACACCCGATTAGCATCTTAGCTTTTATTAATCGTTTAGAAGTATTAATTAGCACACATTTTTTGCCATTCTCTACGCTGTATTTAAGCGATCTAAACCTTTCGCCAAGATAGTAAGTGATATTAGGGTTGTTTTTATTTTTATCGTAAAATAATCGATCTAGAGCAATTCTATCGATTACATAGGGGCGTTCGTTACCAGAAAGTTTAATGAAATTTCCCGAGGGATTAATAATTTTTGCCGTCTTAACTCGATTTAATACAATCTCTTCAGGCAGTTCTATTAATTGACTTAATTTTTGAGAAATAATTCCAGCACATTGAAACGGTAAGCCAATATCTTTATGTTCCTCGATAACAACAATTTTTATGTTTGATTTAGACAATAAATAAGCTAAATAATTTCCGGCAATACTTGCACCGACGACGCATACATCAAAATTTTCGAAATTTCTTTCTTCCATTATAAGATGTTATGTTTATTACAAATTAGAATTTTTTGAAAAATTATAAAATCATTCATTGCGATATCCTAGATCCATCATCATGCCATATACTATGCCTAACGCAATACCGTTAAAAAGGGAATTACCCACAATTGGTAAATCGGTTCTTGAGATTAACATTGGCATGATTTGCTCGAGTACATATCTCGTTTCTGGTTTTTTACTGTAAAATTTAATTATCGCTTCTCTAAATTCTTTCATAAAAGCTTCGTGCTCTAATAGTATTTTCCGAAAGTTTTCTTTTCCATTAATAACTCCAAAATGGCCAAAACCAGCTTTGGTGGGAAATAAGTTCTTAAAGTTTCTTAAAGTCGCCATATATTCTTCATGATTATAATAAGTAGGCATAGATGTTGGCATAGTTATTAATTCTGAAGTGTGGTAAATTGTCCCCACGCTTTCTCCAAGTTGTATAAAGTCAATTAAATTATCCTTAACAAATATAGGACATTGGTGGTCTGGAGTGTGTCCTGGAGTTTTTAAAATACCCAATTTAACTTCTGAACCATTAATTGTAAAAGAATCGATGAAATCGAGTTGGTTTGCTTCTGAATTGAAGTTTGTGCTAGGTTCTACTATTTGAAATGCACTTTCCTCAATAGGCTTCATCGAACCTATTAAATTTCCATAAGTTCGCTTTCCGCGGGCCAAATCGTCTTCGAAATTGTTAAGTAATTCTTTAGTTTTTTGGTTTGTAAGGATTTTAACTTCAGAGTTGTAATCCTTCAAAATCTCGTAAAGCTGCCATAACCCTCCGTTGTGGTCAAAATGCGCATGAGTAGTAGTAAAATATTTAAAAGAAGCTAAATCGATATTCAATTTCCTTAATAATCTAACGAGCCTTTTCGTATCTAAAGAGGACCCACAGTCAATCAATACGCTTGAGTCGTCAAATTGAGCAATGAAAACGGAAAGCATTCGAGGAGCTCCATAAGCAATAACATCAATGTGATATAAATACTCGTTAATCTTCCCAGTTTCAATGGTAATTAAGTCTCTTACCATAGAATAGATAATGAAAAATCGAATAAGAAGTATTTTATTTCTCGTTTGTAATTTAAATAAATCTAAAAATAATACATATTATTAGCAATTGTTTAATTCAGTAAAGTGAAAATACATATATATCAAATTTATCACTTAGAAAAGATCATCATCAAGTTCCTCATTCCCCTCAGGGAATCTTCCAAATTCTTGCATAAACTGTTGAAGTAATTCACTCTCTCTTTTTGTATACATCGGGTCTTCATCATAATTAAAGTAACAAGCCTTAGAATTAATTGATAATTGTTCTTCCAATGCTAAACGTAAATTTAG
>JAUWZT010000089.1 GCA_030615145.1 Promethearchaeota archaeon
AAAGAACCTTTGAAGCAAGAAATACTTCACTTTGTTAAATGTATTGAAACTAGAACGACTCCAAACTCAGATGGTTTAGTGGGATATCATGCTGTTAGGATGTGTGAAAAAGCAATTCTCTCAGCAGAAAAAAATGAAAGAATCTATTTTTAAGTTGTGATAGAAATGTCTAAAAAAGATTATAAAATTGGGATTAATTCTAAAATTAGACAACCAACTATAATTTATTCTGGAAATGAAATTGGTGATAATTTTCAAACAGGACATTTTGTCACTATCAGAGAAAATAATAAAATTGGAAATAATGTTAGTATTGGCTCGCATTCTAATATAGAACATCATATCATCATCGAAGATAATGTTAGCATTCACTCTAATTGTTTTATTCCAGAATATTCAATCCTGAAAAACGGTTGCTGGATAGGTCCTAATGTTGTATTAACAAATACAAGATATCCTAAATCTATTGATGTGAAAAACAATCTAATCGGTCCAACTATAGAGGAATATGCAATAATCGGAGCAAATTCAACCATTTTACCTGGTATCAATATTGGAAAATACGCTTTAATTGGGGCAGGCACAGTTATTGTTAGAAATGTGCTAGATTATGAGATTATTACCGGAAATCCTGGAAAAAAAATTGGAGATATTAGGAAGCTTAAAAAATATAAGTTAGCATAGTTCTTTTTTTATTATATTTAAATTTTGCAAAATGTAAATTTCTCATTTTTGAATCTTAATCGTAATGTTCAAAAGACTTTTAAAAGGTGGACATTTCTATAAAATTAAACAAATTTCATGGGTTTATTATTTGGTGTATAAAGGAAAGAGAATTTCAATAACTATACCTGCTTATAATGAGGAGCGTTTAATAATTCCCACTATAATGGGAATTCCTGATTATGTTGACAAAGTATTTGTAATAGATGATGGGAGTGAAGATTTAACACCAAATTTAGTTCAAAAATTAGGTAATCCAAAAATCAATCTAATAAAATTAGATAAAAATCAAGGTGTTGGAAATGCTATTAAAGTGGGTTATCTAACATCTTTAAAACATAATATAGATATTGTAGCAGTGGTGGGCGCAGATCATCAGTTTGATTTAGAACAGTTACATTTATTATTAGACCCTATTATAAACGATGAAGCTGATTATACAAAAGGAAATCGATTCTTAGTTGATGCTAAAGAAGTAATGCCTAATAAAAGATATATTGGAAATATCCTTCTTTCGATTCTAACAAGGATGGCATCGGGTGTTCATTCAATATTCGATACCCAGGATGGGTTTACCGCAATCTCCAAGAAAGTAATTGAAACCGTTGATTGGAATCTTTTTTGGGATGGATATGGGTATGTATCTGATTTCATTATAAAAATTGCTGCTTATGGTTTTCGCATTAAGGATGTTCCAAGAAGATCAATATATATTGAAGGAGAAAAACAATCAAAAATAGTGATTTCAAGATATATAAAACGAAATTTTCTCATGATCCTAAAAGGATGGCACTGGAGAATTTTACACCAAAGAAAAATTAAAAAATCCAAAAATAAGGAGAATTGATAAAAATGGCGAGTTTACTAATTAGAATTGTTGTAAATTTAATTATTGGAGGAGTAGCATTTGTTATGGGTTTAATTTTTATCGTTTCAATCCTTCTATTCATATTTAAGATAATATCTTTAATCTTTCTAATATTTTTTATACCAATTTGGTTCATAATTCTTATTTTAGAAAGAGAACTAATTTGGAATTTAATATTCTTATTGAAAAAGGCACCACATAGAAATCTAAGTAAAACATTAGGAAAGCACGAAAAGTTATTAGAGGATTATCTATCAAAAAATAATATAAAAAAGACTCTTGAGAAAGAAAGTTAATTAAATAAGTCTTAAACTTTCTAATGAAACACAAATTAAGACATTAGAGTCATTAGAGGAAGCTCAATAAATTTTCCATATCAATAAATGATGAGTTGCGAAAACAGGTTCATATAATTCTGATTGATATAAAGATATGATTAATGGCCAATTATTTACGCCGCCTGGCTCAAATGTTTCTTTAATAGTTATAATATATTGTACATTATAAGAGAGCAATATGTCAAAGTCATTCCCCTCTCTTACATCTAATTCCCTTATAGAATTAATTAACTCATTTATCGGATCCGTTTGAGTAAAATTGAAAAAAGTAAAACGAAGAAGATCATCTAATGAAAATTTTGTATTTTCATAAATGTAATTAGGAGTGATAAGATCATAAAATAAGGGTAATCCAATTTCGACAGGTTCACTAAAAGTGGGTAAAAATCCAACTCCTCCAATTCTTTGAGAGATATAACGATCGGAAACAAAAATTAATCCATAAATATTTTCCTTTTGAAGGTATTCTATAATTTCGATTTCTTCATCGGTTAAATATCTATTTTCCCATGGATAGGGGCTGTTGATGTTATCAAATCTACTTACTTCTACATTTATTACCGAAGATGCTAAAATTGAAATTGTTAATGCAATAATCCAGACTCCTTTTTTCAATTTATGGAGATCAAAAGAAACTCGGGAAAATTTTAGATTATTATAACTATTAACTGTAAAAACAGACAAAAATAAGATTAAAGAAACGAGCAAGAATAAAAATACAGGCCAAAGTACAATTTTTGAATAAACTTCGAATCTTAGAAGGTAATAACCCATTAATGAATATAGAAGGAGAATTGGGAAGATCAATTCTAATTTTATGGAAAAGCTTGATATATAATTTTTAATGTAAATTAGACCCTGTACAGAAAATATAATTATAATAGGTAAAAATACGACTATTGCATAAAAGGTAGTAAAAACGAAAAATAATAAGGGTATAAGAAAAAGAAGTAGATAATAAAATCTGTCTGTTAATTCGTGACGAGTATTTGTGGGTTGTATTTTCTTTTTTTTAGATTTAAAAAATAGATTAAAATTATCGAATGAAAAAGTTAATTTATAGACCGTTATTAATACACCAAACAGGAAAAAAATGGTAATTAATCCTACTGCATACACATAATAAAGACTTAAAAATATGCTTATGTCGATAAAATTGGCATCACTACTATAGCCATAAAGGTCTAAACCAAAAAATTCGAACCCAAAGAAAAATACGATTATGCTTAGCGGAATAATCAAAAATACAGAGAGATGATATAATTTTTTATATTTTCGAATAAGTAATGTAAATATCATGAATATTATCGTTATTACTGTATTCATCCAAAGTCTGTGAGCTAATGCACCAACCAAAAGGATTAAAATCATGAAGATTGTTGTTTTAAATTGGATTTTGGTACCCTTTTGTAAGATTTTTAAATTTAAATTTAAAAGAACAAGCATAACAATAGTTATAATAATTCTAGTACTCACAGACATAGCAAAATCTTGAATTATGCTCGGAGATAATAAAATAGCAGCTACAAATACAAATCGGCTCCATTCTTCTTCAAATAGTTTATTTCCGAGATTTCGAGAACATTTATAGATGATAATAATGAGAATAATATTGAACATTAGAACCGCCTCAGTTATACCAAATACGCCAAATGACAAAAATTCAAGAAGACTCATTAAGAAGGCTAGAAACATAGGGACGCCTATCGCCCTATGAGAAAATGGATAATATCCAAAGTAGGAAAATGGTGAAATTAGCCATGTATTTTCAGAAAATAATGCTCCTTCTTTAAGAGCATTTGCCATCCACATTACTTGAAATGTGTCTACACCATATATGAGTGGATAAGTGGTTAAAGGAATAATAATTGCCACTATAACAAGGAGAAGGTAATAAAGGCTGTTTTTTTTTATAGTGATATTCTTAAATCTGTAGCTCATACCTTCATTCCTTTCTCTTCTTTAGTGATAATTTAGGGATAAAAAATTTGATGTTTTTCCTTTTAATAAAAAATATTAATTTAATTAGGATTATTGACAATAAAGCTATTATAAAAATAATAGCCGCAATTAAAAAAACATCAGGATAGTCTGTATCATCAGTAAATTTTTCATAAATAGCGCCAATTCCATTATTCTCTAAGATATTTCCTGTGATTAGATTAAAAGTGCTATCTTCGAGATATATACCATATTTTTGGTTATAACTAGCGGAATTTTCTATTAATTTATTATAGTGAGATAATAAAAGTCTAAATCCATGCTGATCGTTATTATTAGCGGTATTATTTGTCAATGTGTTATAATTGGAAGAACTGAGGGTAAAACCATTGAGATTGCCAGTTGCGATATTTTTCGTTAAGATGTTGTTATTGGAAGAGCCCAGGTAAAACCCATAATAAGTATTATTTGCTACCTCATTGCTCGTCAAGGTGTTATTATAGGAATCCTTGAGGAAGAACCCATATACATTATTATTTGCAGTATTATTTTCCAATTTTCCGTTTGTTACATTCCTTAAATAAAATCCATATCTATAGTTTGAACGCCCATTACTCACGGTCACATTTCTGATAATAAAATACACATCTGTGTTTTGAATATGAATCCCATGCTCTTCAGAAGCAACGATTTCATGGTTCTCGATAATATAAGGGTTGCCGTAAGTTCCATTGCCAGCAAATTTTTTAGCAATTGCTGTTTGATGAAAATCGACGTTTCCGTCAACATAACGGATAAATTTAACAATCACCTCAATCGTGTTTGAATCGATTTCTCCCTCTTCATTAATCGCTTTCACATAAAACAAGTAAGTCCCACTAGGCAAATCAGTTAATTTGTATTCCCTTATCTTTAATCCTTCAGCTATAATGACGCCATCTTGATATAATGTATAATTATCGGCATTTTTCGAAGCCATCCAGGTTAATGTGAATGATCCATCTGGGTCGAAGTTATCAGCGTCGGAATATAAGGTAAATTTAACAATCACCTCAATCGTATTTGAATCGGTTTCTCCCTCTTCATTAATCGCTTTCACATAAAACAAGTAAGTTCCACTAGGTAAATCAGTTAAGGCGTATTCCCTTATCTTTAATCCTTCAGCTATTATGACGCCATCTTGATATAATGTATAATTATCGGCATTTTTCGAAGCCGTCCAGGTTAATGTGAATGATCCATCTGGGTCGAAGTCATCGGCATCAGATTCTAAAAGAAAAGTTCCTGGACTGTATTTAATGTCTAATATTACATTTCCCACGCAATCCACTTCAAAAATACCTCCTAATTCATTAAATAATACCGTATTTAACGTAATGTTGTTGTAGTTGCTGTTATCTAAATAAATTCCATATTCTAAATTACTATTAGCAGTACTATTGGCGAGTGTATTATTGTTGGAATGCCAGAATCGAAAGCCATGTAAACTGTTAATTGCCATGTTATTACTCGTCAAGGTGTTATTATCCGAATTTACGAGGAGAAAACCAGCTAGGTTATTATCTGCAGTATTATTTTTTAATATTCCGTTAGTCACGTTGTAGAGATAAAATCCGTGATAATAATTTGAACGGCCATTTGTTATTGATACATTTCTAATGATGAAATGGAGAGTAGTATTTCGAATTTCTATTCCGTGCTCGGATATAGCACGAATAGTATAATTTTCAATGATATAAGGATCGTTGAGGCTTCCACCTCCACTCCAGTCCTCACTAATTGCCTTAGCAGCAAACATGTCATTTCCATCAATAAATATTGAATCATTTAATGCCGATATCCTTGGTCTCTTTGAATTTTGATAAAAAATGTCTTCAATAGAAGCCATGTTAGCTCCTAAGAACCTTGGTGAAATGAGAAAAAGAAGGTATCCTCCAATTAGCATGCTAGAGATGAGAGTAAATAAAATAACACTTGTGTTTTTTTTATGCATTTTAATTCTCGTTATTTTTTAATTGATATTTGAAGTCTAATTATCGTAATTATGATTCTTTTATTAAGCTTAGATATACTCTAAGTTAGCAGGACATATTTAACTTATGGATGAAAATAATAAAATTTGAAATATTAAAAAAATTCTTATTTTGATATAAATTTTAGGGATAAATACTGCTTCTAAGCGGAAAAGTATTTTATCATTATTGTAAAGTATCATATTTTCTTCATTAAGATTTTTCAAATTGAATAGAACATATTCAATATTAATTGTAACTCTAATGGCTTCATTTTCAGATATTTTCGAACATGCTACAATAGCTTATGCTGATTTGACATTAACATTTTTTTATACAATTAGCATAATTTTATTATTTTATTATTTTATTTAAAATACAATAAGCTTATTATTATTGCTTTAATTCTACATTTTCAAAAAGCAATAAAATTGTGAAGAGATAATGCCATTAATTATACCAAGCCCTAGAACGGGAATAGTACCCCAAATTCACGAAACAGTGTTCATAGCACCAACAGCAATCATTATTGGGGATGTTACGATTGGTGAAGGGAGTAATATCTGGTTTGGAGCAGTCCTCCGCGGAGATTGGGGTACAATTATTATTGGTAAAAATACAAGTATTCAAGAAAATGTTACTATTCACAACGAAGTAGGATCCACTGTAGAAATCGGCGATAATTGTATAGTCGGTCATCACGCTATGGTGCATGGACCTTGCACAATTGGGAACGGTTGTTTGGTTGGAATAGGCTCTAATGTGCTACATCGATCTAAAATGGGGGACGGTTCGATCGTAGGCGCGGGAGCTGTTTTAGTTGGAAAGGAAATTCCCCCGAGAACTTTAGCTGTTGGAGTTCCAGCCAAAATTAAGAAACAGTTACCCCAAACTGGTAAATTGGAGGGGGTAAAAACTTCTGGCGTCTATGCCGACAATGGTAAATTGTTTAAAGAATTTTTTAAAAAGAATTCTTAACACATTAAACTCTAAAACTTTTTCTTTTTACTTAATTCCTTTAAAAATTTTTTCTTTTGGTGTCTAATCCTACCTTGATATTACATTATTTTAATATTCTTTCTAATCGAAAATAGACTAGCTCTAAAATATTTATATACTTAAATGAACTAAGATTTAATATATAGGAATCTTTAATCTTAAAAAAAAAAAATGAGCTTGATTTAAATGAATTTATTAAAAACTTTTATAGTTTCTCTAGTGATCTATACGGGATTGAATGCAGTCTTTACGCTAATTGCGATGTTTACAGTCCCTGGTTTCCATATAAATATTATGGTAATTACAAACATGATTTTCGCGCCAATTTTTATCTTCCCCGGAGCTGCCTGGTCCACAATCGGGATCTTACCATTATTAACTTCTACTGACTTTTTCACTGATTTTATGCTATTTCTAAATTTAATAGTCCCTCCATTAGTTACAGTAATCGTCACTTCATTCTTAGGAGATCGTAAAAAAACCGTTTTTAGAGCCTGGATCTTAACTGCCTTAATAACTTGTTTAGGATATGCTTTACTTTTAGGAATAGCTCCAGTGTTATCCTACAATATAGGTGTTGTTTGGGCTGCTAAGGTAGCGATTTACGGTGAATTAGGTACGATTTTAGTTGTTATTATAGCCGGAATTGCTAATGGTTTGTTCTATGGTGGTGTAGCCTACATAATCACTAAAGAAGGTATTTAGACTCGTATTTAAATTTTAAATATATTTTTTTCTCTTTTTCTTAACCTATTTTGAGCACATGCAATTTTCGCTTTTGACGATATCTATTGTATTAAACATTAAATCTAAAAGATTAACTATAAGAAGCTTATTTTCTAAATTAGGTAGCCCTAAAGTAGTTTTAATTACCTCCAAAGCTTCTAAAGTGCCTAGAATGCCTGGAGTAACGCCAATTACGGGTAAAGGACCTTCTGAAGAATCAAGAGTATCTGGTTGATTGAAGACACATTCGTAACAAGCTGTTTTTTTAGGGTCTATCGTAATTATTTGCCCGAAAAAATCCTTAATTCCAGCGATAATTGCCGGAACATTATATTCTATTGCAATTTTGTTGACTAAAAATTTAGTTTTAAAATTATCGCTACAATCAACGATAAAATCTTTGTCTTTAATATACTTCTTAATGGAATTTTCATCTATATAATCGTTATGTACTTTTATTTCTACTTCAGAATTAAGTTTAGATAACCTCTCTTTTGCAGCAAACACTTTCTCCTTTCCAACTTGAGCTTCATTGTAAAGTATTTGTCGTTGAAGATTGGAAGTTGATAAAGTGTCGTTGTCAATGATAGTCAATTCTTTTATTCCAGCAGCAACAATATAAAGAGCAAAGGGAGAACCTAAACCTCCCGCACCTATTTGTAATACTCTAACGTTCGACAATTTTTCTTGTCCATCTTCTCCAATAGAAGGGGATAATATCTGCCTTGAATATCTCTTTTTTTGACTTTCAGTAAGAATTTTTTTCACACCTCCAATATATTTTTAATAATTTTAACACATTCCTCAACTTCAATAAGCAGTAACCCTAAATCAATGTCAAGTTCAAGCACTGCTGCAAAAATCATTTCAGTACTAATTATAAAAGCAATTAATTGATAATCGTTAAATTCTACTGTCAAATTAACGATTTTATCTTGTAGCGTAGTTATCGCTGTTTCCATGGCTCCAAACATGGTTGCAGCCATCGCACCAAATTTACGCTCTTCAACATATCTAGGCAACTTGGAGATAATTGTTAAACCGTTTCTATTTACTATAGCAGTACCGATTATTCCATTTAATAATTCCAATTTATCCAGTTCCTTATTAACGCTTTCAGTTTTTAACGATTCCATCTTTTTATTGAGATTATTTATTTTTTAATTCTCTTTATTTTTAATTATTCTTTTTAAATTTATTAATTTACGCACTCTCTTTATTTTTAATGATAACTATTAATAACTAAAAGACTGAATATATATTCAAGTCAATAATAAATCATAACCTCGATGTAATTTAAAACTTGGATATAAAGAAAAAAAATGTAATTTGGTTTGGATATTGTCTACTAAATTCCATTTTATTGATATTTTGGGGGACCTTAATCTTCTGGTTGATAAAAAGCCACATCATATGGGATCCTTTAACGTTTTTATTATCTTTTATACCAATTCTTTTTCTAATAATAATTCCGCTATATTTCTTTATTAAATCTACCGTTAAATTAGTAAAAAATTTTAAAATACAAGAGAGGCTTACAATTTCGAAGAAATATCTTATAGCTTCCTTCTTTGTAGCATTCCTCGTTTGGTCTCTTTCTATATTGGCATTCGTTTTGTACTTTTTTCCAAATACACAATTATACAATTACGACGATGGACCTTACTTGGTGTGGAACGACGATCCAAAAACAACGATGACAATTATCTGGCATACGAAAAATCCTACCGAATCGGTATTAGATTTTGGCGAAATTATTGGAGATATGGAAACATTTCGAATATCCGCCTTAGAAAAAAGACACAAAGTAAAACTTAGGAATTTAAAAGCTGGAACATTATACCATTACAAAATAACCGATTTTTCAGCTGTTATTTACAATTTTACTACCGCCCCTTCGGCTATAACTCCTTTTAATTTTACTGCAATAAGCGACACGCATGCGGGTCTAGACCCAAGCGAATACGGGGCTGTTATCGATGCAATGACGCCGTATCAATACGATTTTATTATACATGCTGGGGATCTTGGCCCTTATGTGGGCGAAGAATTAGACGGATGGCACGTATTCTTTAATCACATGGAAAGACACGCTTCTACTAACCCATATATGGTTGCAATTGGAAACCATGAATACGGTGTTGATATCTTTGCTCGGAATTTCAAATATTTTTTTCCTTACAACTATGTTGAGGATTGGGGTCATTACTACAGTTATGACTATTCAAACGCTCATTTTGTCATGATTGATGTTTTTCAAAATCAACTCGATTGGGGCGGTTTTCTATTAGAAGCTCAAGAAGCGTGGCTTAGGCAAGATTTAGCGCTAAATAAAGACAAATGGCTTTTCGTTGTTCTTCACGCACCACCTTATAGTACTGGAGATTTTAACATGCATCAAAAATTAGCTACCCAATTAGCCCCAATTTTTTACGAAAATCAAGTAGATGTAGTATTATCGGGGCACGACCATCATTACGAAGCTTTTTGGACTAATCGCACTGAAAGCTGGGGAGGCACATACTTTTTTGTAATTGGTGGCGGTGGAGGAGACCTCGACGAATATATTATGTCTCGAGATCGAGATCCATGGAAAAACTTGTGGCATAATGCGTCCATTGAAGCTTATCAAAACGATTATATTACTCGCAATTATCAGATTTATGGAGAATTAACTCATCACTTTATACATTTTGAATTAAACGGAAATAATTTACACACTAAAGCAATAAGAGATAACGGCAGTTTAATCCAAGAATTCTTTATAACAAAATAAAATTTTAAAAACTAACTACAAGTTCTTTAAAAAAAGGAGATTAACGCACAAAACTAAAAAGTAATTTAGGCGTAGAAGCCTTTATTTTTGTTAAAAGCTTTATGTCTGTTTCTCCAAGCTGGTTGTCTCAACTTATCTGTTCTTCCAAATCCGCAAGAAGCACAAAACTTTTTTCTTCAGTGGTAACTATGTTTTCAGCATCTTCTACACGTTTTATGACTTGCTGCTTTATTTTTTTTACCTTTACTCGGAGTTCCTTTACCCATTCCTTCTCATACCTCTTCTCTTTTTAGCTATCTTCTGCTTCCTTTCTATGCATCAATTTATCGTGTAAATCTTCCTCAACCGCATCCTCATCTTTAGAATCAGTATCATTATTAGAAAAAATCAATTTCTTTCTATCCTGCCCAATGAAAATGATAGAAGCCCCTCTAATCATAACGGTCCCAAGACTCTTGCTTCTTTTTCCACCCCGACCAAAATATATTTCTTTGGCGTCCTCTACTATCAAATTCATGTAGCCGTCGAACTTTATTAGCTTGCCAGTCAAGTAAGTGTTCCAAATCTTTAATTTGATTCTAACTTTTTCCTTCAAAATTGCTTTGCTTAAAGTCCTCGAGATTGTTTGTTGCGACATTTGAAAAACTCTGTAATTTCTTATAGAATATTCTATAAAATGTATTTAAAATATAAATATTTTTTTATTCTAAAAGATTTAATTTCGCAATACGATTTAGATTTGTAATCAGTTTCATATGGAAGCAAACTATGAAAAAAATAGGTATTTTTGATAGTGGAGTTGATACTCCAGAAGAAATAATTCTTGCCGCTGGATTTGTCTCTCATAGGCTTTTTGGCGATCCAACTATCGAACCAGATAAAGCCAACGAGCATATCCCCCCAACTCATTGCGTTTGGACTCGAAACCTCTTAGAACAAGCAATAAAAGGGCTTGATAAAGACATTATAGGGATAATTGCGACTCATGGTTGCGATCGAACCAATCGGGAATTCGATATTTGGTTAAAGTGTATTAACCTTGATTTCATGTTTTTTTTGAATTCTCCCTTCAAACGCCACAAAATAGCTTTAAAATTTTTTATAGACGATATGAAAGAATTAATAGCTCAATTAGAAGATAGTTTTAGTGTTAAAATCTCTTCTGAAAAAATCAAAGAAGCGATTAAATTGATGAACAAAGTTAGATCCTTGTTAATGGAGATTTCCGAATTTCGAAGTAAAATGGTATTGAAAGGAGCAGAATTTCACGCACTCGTCAAAGAAGTCCAACAAATAGATAAGAACGAGGCAGTAAAACTACTTGAAGCCAAATTGGAAGAACTTAAAACCAAAAATCCCACAGTAAATAAAACTTATAAAAAAATTCTGTTAACAGGTTCAGATTTAGACGATACGGAATTCATTGAGTATATCGAAAATCTCGGCTTTCAAATTGTTATCGACGATTTAGGCATAGGTACAAAATATTTTTGGAATAATGTTGACGAAAATAAGGAGCCCATCGAAGCCTTAGCCGAATATCATTTAAACAAACCGATTCATTCGACTAAATTTCCATCTTACGAGAGATTTGATGTCATTAAAAAATTGGCAGAAGGCTATAAGGTGGATGGAATTATAAATGTTGCTCATAAGTTTTGCGAACCTGTTTTATTCGACCATCCTTATTTAAGCAAAAAATTTAAAGAATTAGCTATACCATATCTTTTTATTGAAACAGAATATAATCGAGAGTCTTATAAGCAGTTAGCAACAAGATTCGAAGCGTTTGGAGAGATTATTTAAAGGAGGGATTGAAAAAATGTCGAAAGAAAAGAAAAGCGGGATAATGTTAAACGCAACCAACAAGTTAAAAAATGAAATGGGAAGGCATTTTCTAGCAATTGAACAAGCGTATAGAGATGGAAAACCAACTGCTTGGGCAATTGCAGGAACTCCTGTTGAACTTTTATACGCTATGGATGTTCAGGCAATGATGCCTGAAAATTCAGCAACAATATCGGCAGCGCTTAAACAATCTCAAAATTTTATTGAAATCGCTGAAGATCAAGGATATTCCTACGACTTATGCTCTTATTTCAAAACGAGCGTTGGTGCCGTGTCAAGCAAGGCTGAAATGAGTGTTGGTGGAACTAGAAAACCAGCTTTTATGATGTCAAGCGATGTAATATGTGATACTCACGTTAGATGGTTTCAAGTGCAAGCAGAAAGACTAAATGTACCTCACTT
>JAUWZT010000071.1 GCA_030615145.1 Promethearchaeota archaeon
AAGAAACATTATAAACTTAAAATTAGCTAACTATTTAACGAAACAAATGAAAGGAGAAGATATGTTTGAAACAAAAAAAAAATCAAAAGCACAAATCAGTACTTAAATTTGTTTTACTTTATGATGATGTTATTAATCTTCAATTTCTTCCAAATTAAGGAATTATATCTAAAATCTTTATTTTTTAATTATTTAAACATTTCCATGAAGGCACCGAGCCTTGTCTTCATTTGATCGATGCTCTCTCCAATTTTGTTAAATGTAATCGCTGTTGTTGGTATTTCAAGTTCTCGACGCACTTTTTCTCTCAGCATTGTATAACAATTTGAAACAGAATGACATCCAAATAATTGAAAAAATATAAGACCATCGGCATTTAACTTTTTAGCTACTCTCAAATATGAATTAGTTAGTGTGTCATTATCACAGCCAATACCTGCTTCTGTTGCATTCATAAGAAACCGAGCGTATTCTTCGACGGGATTTAAATGATTAGATTCGGAAATTTCTTCTAAAAATTTTATTACATCCCAGTCAGCATAAATCGCTCTCCCGCCTAGTTCATATATAATATCGTGGGTTTTTGGTTCCCAGCCACCGAATATTGGCGTTACAAATATACGCGGTATTTTAGACACATCCATTCCAATTCCCTTTCTTATTCTTTCCCGCATTTCGTCTACGAGTGAAATTAAATTATCCCTGTATCGTATCGAATTAGAATTATAGTCTTGAAATGTAAGGCTTAATAACGCCATAATTTCGCTAAATGTTGCTGGATTGCACGGATAAAAATCAGAAGCACTAATATCGTAGATTATTGTTTTATACGATTTTTTTACTTGATTACCAATTTTAAAATGCTCTCTCAATTGATTGTCTGTAATCGTGTTGCCAGTCAAATTCTCAAATTCTCTTATGGCGTTCGATACATTATCAGTTAGAATTTCCAAAGCATTTCCAATATTTCTGGGAGGAATATCGATCCATATTTGCTTTGGGTCTTGATTGATTGTTTTTAAGGATTCCATAAATTTATTATACGCGCTACATCGAATTGTAACATTGAGACAGGCATCTAAATTACGACCTTTGGAAACATGCGCACCAACTAAACTTTTCAGCCCAAAACAGAAGTCGCTTGAGATGCCATTCTCAATTCCAAGATCATACATCTCGTTGTACTTCAAATTAATCGTGTCAATTACATCCTCAATTATTTCGTCAACCATTTTACTGATTTCAGATATTCCAAGGTTCTTAACAAAACTTAAGAAATTGGAAACATTGTTCCAGCCAAAAATACTAGACGCGGAGCCTAAGTACCCGAGGTATTTATTAATTTCAAATGTGTGCATCCTTATCGGAAACACAGGTACAGCACCTGCCGCGAAAGCTAGATCTGAAAATGGTAAGGATACTCCAACTAGCTTTTTTTTCTCTCGGAACTTTTTCCTTTTTAGGTAATTACGACCTGCTAAAAGATTGTAAGCAATTCTTAGTACAGAACTAAAAGTTATTATTTCGTCAGCAATTAAACTCATTTCATCATCTCCAAATACGCTTCTATTCTTGTTGAGAGCTGCCCTCGATTAGCTCGAGAATAATCTCTCTCTAAATTCAATACTTGTATTCCATTTTCTTGTAACTCATTTTTCAAGAAAGAAGCCATTAACGATATGTGGTCGCAAAATTTAATAATATGATTGAATACGCCTAATTTTTTACCAGTTTTTTTTGTATAGTTCTTAGAATAATTTTCAATTAAAGATACTTTTTGTTGCAAGAAGTTAGGTACTGAATGGTCTCCATACGTGTTATTTTTAAATCTCAGCACCAATAAATCTAAAGGATCTTTGTTTGAATTTATCGAGTCATCATCTATAACTTGTGAATAATAGTGATTTCCAATCCATGTATCGAAATAAACAATATTTCCCCCTCCTTCTTCGATTAAATCAACTAAGTTATCGTTAATGAAGATCGAACATCCTGTAAATAAAATATCTTTAGATAAACCAAGGTTTTGAGGCGGATTGGTTTTAACTTCTTCAATGTACTTTTCTAAATCAGGTAGGAATGTTGGGCCATATAATATTGCTTTTTGAATTATTTTTAATTTTTCTGAGCCCAAAATCTCTAAATCATTAACTTGCGATATTTTTTTTTATAATCATTATACTTCTTAATACTCTCAGATAATTTTTCTTCAGAAATTTTTTCTCCTATAATATCTTCAAGCTTCTCCTTTAAATTTTGTAGTTCTAACTTGAAATATTTTAAACTATTTTCATCCGTCATATACGGTACATAAAAATTCAAACGAGAGATGTTAAAATATTTAGTAATTATTTCTGAAGCACAAACATCTGATACGCAGTGGTTTGAAACAATAAAATAATCCACCAAATCTAAAAATCTGAAGTCATTAGGTTTAGTAGAAAATAATCCAATACATGATTGAGCAAATGCACATGTAGATGGAGGTAAAAAATCGTGACTAGCTTCCATCAACTCGTCATTCCCTCCAAACATCATCCTTAAAGGAAAGAAACCCGCTGCATCTATCAGCTCTTCGGGGATATTATCGTGAGCTAAAAAAGCAATAATTTTAACGCCTTCTTGCTTTTTTTCTTTAAGAAATAACGAAAACTCTGGGAGAAGAATGGTATCAGTCATAATATCAGCTTTAGTAGTATGAAAGTATCTATCTGAAAAGACTTAATTCCTTATAAAAGTTTACCGACTTAAAATATAGATAAAAATATTAAAATTAACTGAAATTAATTTAATTAGAATTGTTTTCTTGAGCTATTAGTGCTGCACCGATAGCCCCAGTCAACTGTGGGTGGATTGGTACTTCGACTTCATATCCAAGTTCGTCTTCTAAATATTTTTTTACAGCTGGGTTTTTAGCGACTCCCCCGCAGAAAATTAACTTAGGTCCAACTCCAATACGTTTTGCCATTCCGGCAACTCTTCTGGCAATTGATTTATGTATACCGCTTGCAATCTCTTCTTTAGAGGCCCCTCGAGCGAATAAACTTATTACTTCGCTCTCAGCAAAGACAGTACATGTGGAACTTATTGAAGCTGACTTGTTAGTTTTTAAAGCCAAGTTTCCAAATTGATCAATAGGAACTTCCAACGCGTGAGCCATGACTTCCAAAAATCGACCCGTTCCTGCTGCGCATTTGTCATTCATTTGAAAGTCAACAACATTCCCAGTTTTCGTAGATATTACAATTGCTTTACTGTCTTGTCCTCCAATATCTATTACGGAATGAGCATCTGGAAAGAAGTATTGCACACCCTTAGCGTGAGCTGTAATTTCAGTCACTCGATCGTCTGCTATGTCTATTGTGTTTCGACCATAACCAGTGCTCATCAAAAACACTTCATCTTTGTTTAAATTATTCTTTTTTAGTAAATCATCAAATAGATTATGCCCTATTCTTTTGAAATCATATGTGGATCTTTCTGTTCGGTGATCCATTAATTTTCCGTCGCTAATAAGAGCAATTTTTGTTGCTAAAGAACCTATATCAATCCCTATGAAAGTTTTCAATTTTAATCAAATAGAATTTATTATTTTTATAGAGGAATTGTTATAAAAATTTTAAATTTTCGAAAAAACCAAATAATTTTTTAATTTAATAGAAGAATTGAAACTATTATAGTTAGACCAAAAGCGACTAGCATTTGAAGAACATATTTCCATAATGATTCTCGAGAAATGAAACCTACAAAAATGCCTAGAAAAACAATGCATATAAAAATAATTAAAAAAGAAAAGATAAATAAATTAAACCCAGCTTTTATTGTAAAAAAAAACGGAATTAATGGAACAATTCCACCTAAAAGCGGCGCACCCCCATTTACTAGCGATACTATTATGCTTGCAAATCTTTCTGCCTTTTCTTGTAATGTCTTTGCTTTCCTTCTCTTATTTTTTGATTTTTTTATATTTAGTTTTTTTCTTCGATTTTTATCATTAAAATTAACCGTCAGCATTGCTTTCTCGATTTCTATATCTTCTAATACATTATCATCCTCTTCTTTTTCTCTCTCTTCCTTCATTATTACCATAGCTTTATCTAAATCTGCTTTCAATCTCTTCTGTTCTGCTTTTTCAGATATATATGAACCACTTAATCCCGACATGAACATTGAAATTGATGTTGCTAACCCAGTTAATATTACAATATGACTATCTACTGTTTGTTGTCCATCTTTAAATATTAATATAAAAAATCCTAATAAAATGCCTAAAACAGTTAACATTCCGTCGTAAAAGTTATTTACAAAATAACGGCGGGCGATAGAACCAAAATCAGAAATTTTTGCGTATGTTTTAATTTTTTTTATCATTTTATATTAACTTTAATAAGATTTAAAAGAATTTTTTGCTCCTTATATCTAACTAATATTTTTTTATAAGTTTTTTTCGATATTAAATATTCTATTCATTACAGTTTTATTTTAGTTGAAGGCTAAATTAAGTAGGAATTACTAATTGTAGCAATAGAGAAACAAGTAATGTTGTAATGCCCGCTGTAA
The DNA here is from genome assembly GCA_030615145.1 of Promethearchaeota archaeon. GTDB lineage: Archaea > Asgardarchaeota > Lokiarchaeia > Sigyniarchaeales > SOKP01 > SOKP01. The sequence goes on from JAUWZT010000071.1 coordinate 4,561, forward strand.
CTAAATGAATTGCGTACTTAGCATGTCCCCCGCCAGAGATCTTTCCTAAAAATATACCTAAATAAATCAATATAGCTACCAAAACGGTATAAGCAACTAAAAAATGAAATATGGATAATGTATCTCCAAAGAAAAACGGAATCAATGGAAGGATCGATCCTAAAACAGGAGCACCCCCATCGACTAAAGACGCGACAATGGTGGCAAATCCTTCTGATTGTTCAATTATTGACTTATTATTTTTTCTTTTTTTTTTCTTTGGATTACCCTTTAAAGAAAAAAATCTCTTGTGATTATTTAAATCTATGGGAGTTACCATTGCTTTTTGAATTTCTTGATCTTCTAAAATTTCTTTCTCATTATTATTTATGCCATTTTTCTCTTTAATTTTCGTTTTTTCTTCCTTTTCTTCTTCAAAAATTGCCATTTCTTTTTTTAGATCAATCATTTTTTTCTTTCTTTCGGCTTCTTCAGAGAGAAACGCGCCCCATAAGCCACTAATACCAATTGCTAAAGCAGTGGAAAAACCGGTTATTATAATAATAGCGGAAGTTAAATTTTGAGCTGGACTTGCAAGAAATATGATGAAACTTCCGCTTATTATTCCCGCACAAGTTAAAGCTCCGTCAAAGCAGTTATTAAAAAATTTACGGCGAACTATTATTCCTAAATTCGAAAGTTCGCCGTATTTACGCCATTTATTGATTAAATCTTTTAAACCCATTTTATTTAAAAGCACCTTTTTTCATATTTTGTACAAACAATAAATCTCTTATGTTTAATAACATATTTTTTAAATTTAAGGGGGAATCTATTATAATCCTTATAAAGATTTGATGCTATTAATCTTTTTGAATTAAATTTCAGTAAAAACTGATGATTTTTATTTATCTAATCATATAATATTCATAGAATATTAAAAATATAGTGGTTCTTAAAATGTCATCTAATAGGAAAATCAAAGAAGAAATAATTTCCTTACTCATAGACCATGTTCGGATTATTTACTCTATTATTAGCGACATGGGCGTGTATTACACCACCTGGGCAGAAGACTTTGAGGCTAATAAAAAAAGTTTAGAAAAGAAAAAAAGTAAAATGCAATTATCAGAAGAAGAAGGTGACGAGCTAAAAATTCGCTTAATACAGAACTTTTCAGAGGCAGAAGCTTTTAATCTCGGAGATTATGTAGCACTAGTGTTGAAGATGGATAATGTTATTGATTATCCCCTCGAATTTGTTGATATGTTAACAAAAATTCGCTTAACTGGTAAAAGTGCAAATAAGATTAAGAAGAAATATCATAAGTTAATAAACCAAATTATGGAAATGGCTGGTATCTTGAAATTAGCTATAAAAAACTTAAGGGATAATCAGGATAAAGTCTTTGATAACACAACTACAATTCATGAACTTGAATCTGAAATTGACAAAACTTACAGGCAATTTCTTGAGTTTTTATATTCTAATGTTGAAGACATAAGAATTTTACTACGTATCAGGGATAGTATTGTGCTACTGGAGCAGTTGGCAGACCGTATCCACGATATTGCAGATGTAATGAGAGTTTTACTATATCAATAAATAAATCTCACTCTATATTATATCAAATTCGTTCTTTTTCAAACCAAACATCAAATTCTTTCTTAAAATCGAAATAACTCAATACTTTTTTAGCAAATTCCTTAAAACCATAAAAAATATGGAAAAATTTATACCTATTTTTACGTTATTCTATTTAAAATAACTTTAATTGAGTTAAAATATAAAACAAGTACAATTTGTGAATACTATGAAAGGAAAAATGAAATTTTATTCATTGTTAGGATTTTTCCAATTAGTGCTTATATTAATTGTGTTTTTTAGTGTAGATGGAATTATCACTATGGTTGCAGCACAAACAGAGAGTTTTGATTACTATAATTCTCCAACAGCAGCGATTTTAGCGATTTCAGCAGCAATCTCCCTTTCAGCATCAGTATTAGGAAGTGCAATAGCTTTAAAAACAGTAGGTACGGCAGCAATTTCCAGCCTTGGAGAGAGAGAAGAAAGTTTTTTTAAAGCATTTTTAGTCGTTGCTTTATGTGAGGCATTAGCAGTATATGGTTTAATAGTAGCAATCCTTTTGTGGACAAAAATTCCCTCACCATAAAATCGTTAAGAAGGTGTTTTTTTACGAGTGAAATTATTCCGTCTTACAGTTACACTTACATAAAGATCGATTATTTAAAACCATTAATAATTGATGATGACACTTTACTAAAACTTAAAGAAATCTCCGATATTGATGATTTCATGGAATCTATTAGACCTTATTATCCTAATTTAGATTTCAAAGAAAATACCATTGAAGACATTGAAGTAGCTCTTAATAATACTTATATCAAGCTAATTGGTAAAATTTTACATTATTCACCCCAAAACATGAGAATATTCTTAAGAAATTATCTCATGAAATTTGAAATACAAAATCTCAAACAAATAATCATCAGTTTAATTTTAGGAATTAATCAAGAAGAAAAAAGAAAATACATTAATTTTTTAGTTGAAGAATATTTAGATAACACGGAATTCATTGAAGAATTGCTTAAATTTACATCTTTAGATGAAATACAATTATATCTTAAAAGAACTAAATACAATATAGCTATTAGAGAAGGGATTCTTTACTTTAAGAAAAATAAAGAAATTTTTATTCTGGAAGCTTTTTTAGATCAATTATACTATAAGCAACTTAAAGCACAACTAAGAAATTTAAATAAAAAAGAAAAAACAATGATATCGTTGTTTGTGAAATATAAAACTGAAATTTATAATATAAATGTGATTTATAGGGGAATAAAAAATAAAATTGAACCAAAATTGTTATCTCAATTTCTTGTAAATAATTATTTATTCCTAGATGAAAGTAAATTAGAACATTTGTTAAATCTTGATAATATTGATGAGTTTACATCAGTTATAGAAGAATATATGAAGAATATTAAGGAAACAAAACCATTTTTTATCAAGCTAAAAATTAATCAAAAGCACTTAATTAGGTCAATTGAACAATTTTATATAACTTATTATTTTAAGAAATTTCAGATTAAAATTGACGATATTGATTTTTTCACCATTTACAAAATTTTAGAAATACTTATAAAAAAAGAAAAGGAAATACGATTTGATATTTTACCAAAAGTAATTAAAATCCTTCACTATAAGTTTAAAGCATTAAAAACGCAGAAATTTTAAAGTTAATTATGAAATAAAATATTTAATAGATAATGATTTAGGAGTTGTAATAATGCCAGTTTTTGGGTGGGTTGAAGATATCGAAAATATTTATGAAAATTTGATTGAAAACGCTAAAAAAGAAAGTTTAGAAGACATTGAGAGATTAAAGGCTTCACTAGAAAAAGATATGGAAAAAAAAATTCATAATAATCAGGAAATTATTAATTCCGCTTTAAAAACACTTTCAAAAGATGTTAATGAAAAATCATTAAGATTTGGAGAGTCAATATCGAAATTATGTAGCAAAATAGAAAAAAATTATTATGAAAATAAGGAAGAACTAATGAATTTAATATTTGAGAAATTAGGATTTGATTTTTAATGCCAATGCCTGATAAAAAAATACATGTGTTAGGATACGACGAAATAGTTTTATTATTTGGTCTTTTAGGTATTGAAGGAACGATAATTAAACATAATGAAGATTTTTTAAACATTTTTAAAAATTTAATAAAAAAATCTTCTGTTGCTATGATAATTATATACATGGATTTATCAGACGAAAATCTCGAATTTCTAACAGATTTTAAAATAAATAATAGGACACCATTTGTATATTTATTACCAAATATTTTCCAACAAGATATAAAGAATCAAGATAAGGTATTAAACAAAATTTACGAATTGATTGAAGAAATCATATAACAAGAGATGACCGGCCATTAGTGAAGGAAATGACATGAAAGAGAGATTTGGAAAACTAAGTTTGTATTTAATAAATCAAGCTGAAAATGAGATAAAGAAGATCAATCAACAAACCCTCTTTCAAATGGCAGAAGTTAGAAAAAAAGCTAGGGAAAGAACTTCAGAAAGCTCTTTAAAATTGAAAGCGCATTTTAACGAAACATACAATAAACTATTAAATAATTCTCTATCTTCTTATCTCTTGAAAATTAAAGAAGAAGTATTAAAATCAAAAAACAAGTTAATGTTAGTACTTATTTCAGATTTAACAGACTTAATAAAAGACAAAATAAAAAATAATTATTCGAGCTACATTAGCTTTTTACTAAAAAATCTTGAAAATATCAAGCATTTTGTAGATAAACCACCGGAGATTATCATTCACTTAAATTCAATAGATTTTAAATATTTCAACAATAATATGGGAAAGATTGAAAATATATTAAGAAATAAGGTAAGTTTAATCAAGTCAAAAGAAGAATTTACGGGAGGTTTTAAGTGTGTAATTATGACCGGACATTTATCTTACGATTATACAATTGAAAATCAATTAAAGAAGATCACACCGAATATAGAAATTGAGTTTTCAAAGATTTTTTCTGACTCCGAGCCTGATATTAGAGCTCTAGAAAATAATTATATTGAATTTATCCAAAATCAAAAATTAGCTGTAAACGAATATTTAAAGAAATATGAATGAAATTAAAGAAAAAATTAAGTCCGGATATATCTCATCTATAAACGGGTCCTTAATTGAAATAAAAGGCTTAGAAAACTATGTACGGCTAAATGATTTAATTAAGGAGTCTAAACATAAAATTTTAGGCGAAGTAATCCAAATTTATTCAGATCATGTTACTGCTCAATGTTTTGAAAATACTTCAAATTTAAAATTGAATGAAGAGGTTATTAGCTTACAAGAACCCTTATCAATGGAATTAGGTCCTGGTTTATTAGGAAATATCTTTGATGGTATTCAAAGACCATTGGAAGCAACTTTTTTGAGTTCTAAAGGCGGAGGATTTTTAAAGAGAGGAGTTGATTTACCCGCTTTATCAAGAACGAAAAATTGGCATTTTAAACCAGTAAAAAAGATAAATGATTATGTAAGTACGGGGTATGTAGTTGGAACCGTTCAGGAAACAGAACTTATTGAACATAAAATTATGATTCCATTAGGAATTTCCGGAAAAATAACTTATATTGCAAAGGAAGGAGAATATACAGTTAGTGATGAAATTTACCGCTTGAAAAATGGTTCCAAAGAAAAATCATTTAATATGATTCAAAAATGGCCAATCACCAAAAATAGGCCTTATAAAGAGCGAGGTTTTCCTAATGAACCACTAATTACGGGAATGAGGGTAATCGATTTATTATTTCCAATAGTAAAAGGAGGGACAGTTGCCGTTCCTGGAGGTTTTGGAACGGGCAAAACGGTAATCCAACAATCTTTAGCAAAATGGTGCAACGCAGATATAATTATTTTCGTTGGATGCGGGGAACGTGGGAACGAGATTGCAGATGTCTTAAAACAATTTTCTGAAATAACAGATCCAAAAAGTGGACGCCCGTTGTTAGAACGAATTGTTATCCTAGCTAATACATCTAATATGCCCGTATCTGCGCGAGAAGCAAGTATATTTTCTGGAGTTACAATTGGGGAATATTATAGAGATATGGGGTACGATGTTGCTGTTTTAGCAGACAGTACTTCAAGATGGGCAGAATCGTTACGGGAAATCTCAGGGTTATTAGAAGAAATGCCAGCCGAAGAAGGATATCCCGCTTATTTGCCCTCTAAAATTTCTAGCTTTTATGAAAGAGCCGGTGTTGTTAAGATATTGGGAGAAAAAGATTCTGGAAAAGAGAAATTCGGGTCTATAACAATTATTGGTTCAGTATCACCGCCTTCAGGAGATTTCAGTGAGCCTGTTACTTCAACTACAAAGCGTTTTGTTCAAGCTTTTTGGGCATTAGATGCGAGTTTAGCGTATTCTAAACATTATCCCGCGATTAATTGGTTAAATTCATATTCAAAATATCCTGAATTCATCTCAGATTGGTGGTTTGAAAGAGATATTTATTGGTCTGAGATAGATATAGATTGGTACGAGTGTAGAAAACAAATAAATAGCATCCTATCTCAAGAAAATGAATTAAAAAATGTTACCCAATTAGTTGGTGAAGAAAACTTACCAGAAAATCAACAATTTATTCTTTTCATTTCAAGATTGATTAGAAATGGTTTTTTAATTCAAAATGCCTTTGATTCTATAGATTGTTTTACAGACGTTAAAAAATTAATTGGACTAGTAAAACTTATTCTATTACTATTTAAAGAGGGCAAGCAACTCTTAAAGCAAGGTTTTCTAATTGAAGATATCAAAGAACTCGATATTGTAAATGATATTCTTAGGACTTGCCGTTCTATTCCTAATAATAACTTTGATCAAATAGAGAAATTAAGAAAGAAAATGCTAAACGAAATAGAGTCATTAAAATTAACATATGGAGTTTTTAGGAGAAAATGAGCGTAATTTATAGAAAAATAAAACAAATTGTTGGACCTTTAATATTTATAGATAATAGACACGATGTACAATATGGTGAAATCGTTAAAATCCATTCTGATGATGGAAAGGAACGCACAGGCCAAGTCGTAAAAATGGATGAAAAGATAATAACAATTGAAGTATTTGAAAGTACAGCTGGACTTTCTTCAGAAAATTCTACAATTACTTTTACTGAAGATTCTTTTAAGATAAAAATTTCAAGTGATATGATTGGAAGGGTTTTTAACTCCTTAGGAAAACCTATTGATATTAATACGAAACAAGAGTTAGAGACAGATATTTTTACCGAAATTGAACGAGATATAAACGGTTTACCAATTAATCCTTTTGCAAGAGAATATCCAACGCAAGTCATCCAAACGGGAATATCGGTAATAGATGGTCTTTTTACCTTAATAAGAGGACAAAAACTTCCAATATTTAGTAGTCAAGGATTACCCCATAATCTATTAGCTGCTCAAATTGTTACTCAAGCAAAGGTTTTGACAGAAGAACCATTCTTAATAATTTTTTGTGGAATTGGAATTATCCAAGATGAAGCGATTTTTTTTATGAATCGTTTTAAAGAAAGTGGAAACATACAAAATATCATTTCTTTTATCAATTTTGCCGACGATCCAATAATGGAAAGACTAATAATTCCGCGCGTAGCATTAACTACTGCTGAATATTTTGCATTTGAAAAAGATATGCATGTTCTCGTTGTTTTAATAGACATGACAAATTATGCTGAAGCTTTAAGAGAACTAAGCTCTGCCAAAGAAGAGATTCCTAGCAGAAAGGGGTATCCGGGTTATTTATACACTGATTTCGCATCAATCTATGAAAGAACTGGTAAAATTAAAGGTAAAAAAGGGACAATAACCCAATTACCGATTTTGACTATGCCTAACGACGATATTTCTCATCCAATTCCGGATACAACAGGTTATATAACTGAAGGTCAGTTAGTTCTAAATCGTAACTTGGAAAAAAAGGGAATATATCCCCCTTTTGAAGTCTTAGCGTCTATATCACGACTTATGAAAGATTCAATCGGTAAAGATACTACTAGGGAAGACCATGCTGATGTTAACTCTCAGCTATTAGCATCGTATTCGGCTGCCCTTGAAGTTAGAGATCTTATATCGATTGTAGGGGAAGATGGATTAAACTTAAATCAAAAAGCGTTATTAAGATTTGGAAACATTTTCGAACAAAAATTTTTAAATCAAGGGTACACAGAAGAAAGGGATTTTTCAACGACTCTCAATATTGCATGGCAAGCTTTATCTAAATTACCAAAAAATCAATTATTTAGAATACATGAAGATTTTATTTATAAGTATTACATTGAAGAGGTGTAAGTATCAATTAGTTTTAGAGAGTTTAAGCCCACAAAAAAAAATTTAATGAGTCTACAGAAAAAGTTAACTTTTGCTGTTAAAGGCGAAAATTTTCTAAAATTTAAATTAGAGCAAATAATATTTGAAATAAAAAAAAATTGGGATAATTACTTAAAACAACGTGAAATCTTTTTAAAATTATACAAAGAAACTATGATTAAACTTAATCAAACATATAAAGAAATGGGTAAACGAGAATTGAATTCAATTAGTAAATTAAGTAAAATCCAATATAATCCAATGATTACTATAAATTATATAAAGAAGATTACAACATTAGTGCCAATAATAGATTATGAACTGATACGGGAGGAATCGCTTCCAGCTTACTCTTTTGAAAATACATCTCATTATCTTGATGATTTGATTATTCTTTTAATAAAATTTTTTGAAAGCCTTATAATTTTTTCACAGTCTGAAGACCTATTGTTGAAACTCTCCCTAACTTTTAAAAAAATAAATCGTAGGATAAATGGTCTAAAGAATGTAATAATTCCTGAACTACAAATAGACATTAAAAAAATTAAAGCTGTATTAGAAGAAATTGAAAGAGAAAATTATGTTCGTTTGAAAAATACAAAGGATTTGATTACAAAAAATGTTTAAGTGAGGAAAGAAAAAAATGACAGAGAAAAGCTCAATGGTATTATTTAAGGTAAATATTAATCATAATTACAAGGATCTTCTACTACAACATCTATCCCAGCTAAATCTAGTTCACATTAAAACGAAACCTGAAATAAGTGACATAATTGAAAAAGATAAAGTTTTGCTTGATAGAATTAAGAAATTAAGCCAAAATTTAGAATTTTTATTCAAAAACCTTAATATTACTGAATTTGACTTCCAAAAATTAATATTTGAAAAAGAAGAAAGAAAAGAATTTGAAGCTAAAGATATAGACGATTTGTTAAATCAAATATCAAGTGAAATTAATTTTTATTCAAACCGTGTTAATGAGTTAAAAAAATATATGATCACTATCAAAGTGGAATTGGATAAAATAAATTTGATTCATGGAAGTTATCTTTTTTTGGAAAAATATAAGTTAACGCGAGATAAATTATCGAAATTTAATCGTTTAGAATTTAAAGCATTTACAACCTTCTCAAAGAACCTCGAAAATATAGAGAATCTTTTTGAATTTTCTCATTTTCCGAATTTTTTTCATTATGATTTTTTAAGCGATGAAAGAATTGCATTTTTCGTAATCTATCCAAAGGAACAAGAAGACGCATTTAGAGAGAGAATACGCATTATTCATAGTGAAGAAGTACCTATTCTTAAAAAGTATTTACTCTCAAATGGGATAAACTTTCCTCG
>JAUWZT010000178.1 GCA_030615145.1 Promethearchaeota archaeon
GGCGGTTTTGAAAACCGAAAAAAAATTGGAGTTTTATTACTACATTTTTTTAACTTAATCTTTTCAGTAGTTATAGGGCTTTCGATTTCTTTAATGGAATCTACTTCAAAATATAATTTTGGTCTAGTAATGATACCTTTACTTGTAGTCTTAAGCTATGTTATAACTGACAAATATGATAAAACCGTTAAAGATGTTAGATACGAACAAGAATTAGAAGAAGGAAAGAAGTCAAAAAAGCCCGTTATAGAGTTTGAAAACAAGAAATATATATTTTCAATTAATTCACTCGTAATTCTAGCTGTTGGAACTCCAATATTGGCTTATCTGATATATTTGTTTTTTGACACGGAACCTCAGTATTGGTTGCATGAAATCGTAGTTAAGCAAACAATATATCTTCTTAATTTATTTTTTGATATGGGAGTAAGTGCAAATTATTCGCCAACAGGTACACACTATTGGAGTTTTGATTTTATTGGTAACGCAGCTGGCGATCCATTAGGTAGTATTTCTTTCGAAACATTTTGCACAGGAATTCAGGCAATTTGTGTTTTCGCAGGAATTATTATATGTACACCCCATTCTCAAGATAAAGAAACAAATAAAGACATTATCTGGAGAAAAACTAAATCTCTAATAATTTCGTCGTTAATTTTTTATTTGGTAAATATTATTCGCATGTTAATTCAAATAGAGTTATATTATCTCGGGTATTCTTGGGATAGCATTCACGTTTCAATTAGCGCTGCTAGCTCTTTTGTCGCAGCTATAATTATCCTCTTATTACATAAGTGGATCCCTGAATTCATCATATCTATTATATATATTGGCACTTTACTTAGTAAGAGATTTAAACTCTCGAAAGAACCTAAAAAGATAAAAAATAATTAAAATATATTATTAGTTCAATAAATAAAATGTAATGTATGTTTATTATGCTAAATTTTGAAAAAGAACAAAAAACTTTTGAAATTGGAACGACCCGAATCGGAGGACAACCTGGCGAAAATCCCGTAGTAATGATTGCTACTGTTTTTTACGCCAATCACGCTGCTTTGTTAGACGAAAAAAAAGGTGAAATCGATAAAAAGCTTGTCGAACAAGAGTTGAACGAATATTCTGAAATTATTGAAGAAACGGGAATGCAAGGGATAGTTGATGTAGTTGGGGGTTATCCAGATGCTTTGTTAAAAGAGTGCGAATATATCGCAGATGTCGTCGATTTCCCCTTCTTAGTTGACGGATTAAACGACGATTCGCGCATTCCGACAATGGAAGGACTTAAAGAAATTGGTTTATTGGATAGAGCTATTTTAAACAGTATTGACGACGCTACAAAGGAAGAGAGTTTAAATAAATTAAAAGAAATTGGGGTAAAGCACGCGGTTTTATTAACTTTTGGAAACAGATACATATTTCCTCAGCAGAAATTAGATTTTCTAAAGAAAGAATTAATAGCTAAGGCTCAAAGAGCTAACATTGAAAATATCATGATTGATACTGCAGTTTTAGACTTACCTTCGATTGCGATTAACGTTGAGACAACGAGGTTAGTAAAATCTGAATTAGGATTACCCGTAGGATTCGCGCCCGCCAACGCAATTTATGGGTGGGACTTCGTTAAAAAGTACGGCGATTCGTCTAGATGTGGTGGTATTGCGTCATTAATGGCATATTGCGTTAACGCTGGAAGCGATTTTGTGTTATTTGGGCCGGTCAAGTTCGCTAAGTGTATTATTCCCGCCATGTCTCTCATTTCAGGAATTAATTCGTATTATCGAAAAAGAATTTTAAGAAAAAAGATTTCAGATCGAACTCCATTGAAGCATATATTTTAGATACAATTGTAAAGTTTATATATCACTGTTTCTAGTTATTTATTACTTCGAAATCTAATTTTGAAATTTAAACAATTATTAAATAAATTGAGATGAATAGTTATGATAATTGATGCTCACTGTCATATATGGGATAAGACGCTTATTACTGACGATCTAAGGGATATGTTAAATATATACGCCCGACAACTAAATATCGATCCCTCCCTTATTATAGATGTATCAGTTGATCAATTAATTAAAGATATGGACGAGGCGGGGATTGACAAGACTGTTTTACTAAGTTTGGATTATGATTTAATTTTAAAGGGAAATCTGAATTATAAGCAATACAATGATTATGTAGCCAACATCGTTAAGGAATATCCTGATAGATTCATTGGTTTCATGGGAATAGATCTTAGACGAGAAAAAGCTATCGAAGAAGTTGAAAGATGTGTAAATAAACTAGGATTTAGAGGCGTTAAACTTTGGCCAGTAACAGGTTTTTTCCCCAATGATTCAAAATTTTATCCATTTTACGAGCGTGTTGAAGAGATGGAACTTCCAATATTGTGCCACACTGGGGTGTCTCCTCCAAGAACTTATCTGGAATATAACAGGCCTGTATATATAGATAAAGTTGCTGTAGATTTTCCAAAACTCAAAATAATTATGGCACATATGGGTGATCCTTGGTACACTGAAGCAATTGCAACAACGGCGAAAAATCCAAATGTATACATGGACATTTCTATGTGGCAATGCGAATTTAAATGGCTACCAGCTCTCCTGTATCAAACTCTTTTTATGGCTAAACAGGCTTGTGGAGCACATAAAATTCTTTTTGGTTCAGATTGGCCTATTTACACCACTTTAGCATCTCTTAAAGAATGGGTAAATGTAATTAAAAAGATGAAAATACCCTTTGCCTTAAAATTAATGGGTATTTCTAAATTTACTGACGCGGAAAAGAAACAGATTCTCGGTGAAAATGCCAAAAAAATATTAGGGCTATAAAGAAAGGTGGTGAATTTTTTTTTTTTTTATTTTTATTCTAATATTAAATAAAATATATTTGTTTAATTTTTAGTTAGCGGTTTCCATCAATTGATTTCCACATTTTTCACATATTTTAAGAGATATATCTTATTAGTAAATCTTGTGTACGCTTAAGGAAATCTTGAATATTTTGGTTAATTTTTTCTTTTGTGTTCTCGTTTTCTAATAAGAAAAGAATGAACATATCGTAATGCAACACCTTAATTTTCTTAAACAAAATAACTGAGTTTGAAACTTTAAATATCGCTTCGTCTTTCTCTGCAACCTTATATTTTGAAAATATTTTAAACAACATGGCAAATTGTGGAGCAACAACCCCAAATACACTTAATAAGTCCTCAGATTTTTGCATTTTTGTGATTTTCATTGCCTCAGGAGTATAAAATTCAGCTAATACTAATCCGTCGTTACTTAACAAGAGCGCCAAACACGCGTCAGTTTTTGACGAAAATGTGTGAAGGTTATGTTCGATCAAGTCTCTGTTTGGACTTAATTTGGCTATACCTGAAGAAAAGGCTCTTAAAATAGTAAAGATTTGAAATACACTTGTTATGTAAATTTCAGGGATTTTATCTAAAGAGATTTTAGCTAACTTATTTTTTATTACTTTAAAGTAGCCTTTAATTTCTTTAGAATCAATTATATCTGGGTCTCCTTTCGATAAAATGTAGATAATTGGAGTTGCCTGTTCTAGTTGAGCTAATGCTTTTTTTATATTTTTAAGGTATTCAATACTTTCTTCAAACCGGGCTTCATTTTTTATATCAATGAAATAGAAAAGCAAATCTGCTTCGAATAAATAGATCTGGGCTTTATTAAGATATCTTTCGTGGTAGGCTTTTTGTCCACCCAAGTCCCATAAGAAAATCGTAGCCCCTAGTGCTTCTATTGAACTTACATCTGCCCCCCTCGTAGGTTTTAATCCAATCAATTTTGAAAATTTTCTATCTATTGAAAGCAAAAAGCTCGTCTTCCCACTATCGTCAAGACCCGCGAATAAAATTTTCATTTTTCTTTGCGATGTAATAGGCGTTGATGGAGTTTTTTCAATTGTGATTATTTTTTTTAAAAGGCTCTTGAAATATCGTTCTACTTGCTCTTGTGGTTGGAACTCTTCAGCAATTATTTTATCAAACTGGTTAAAGAAATCGATAACAATATTTTTTAATCGATTGATGTTGTTATACAAGAAACCTCTTTGATTCTCGTCTACTAATATGCAGAAAGCAGTTGCCAAAGGAACTTCATCAAATTTTACTTCAGCAAAATGAAAAAACGTAAGTGCTGTTAAATGAAAATCTGGAAATGGGATAACTCCAAAGTATCGGTATTGCTTTAACAAACCGGGGTCTTTATTAAATAACATCCCATCCCCGAGGAGAAGGCTTAAGGTTTTAATTGAGATTTGCGTATAATCTCTTAAAGACATTTTAAGCCCTTTTCCAACTATCTCTTCTTTATTTTCAGATCCCAAATCTTTCCCCTTAATTGGTTTAGGGAACATATAAATTGGCTGAGGACCTAATTTGTCGTAGGCGCAAAACACTAGTCCTTTGACTATAGAAAACTCAATTAAATCATCCATTACATAGAACATTCTGTAATATTATTTTTTAATAATAAAGGTAGGAAAGTTAATTATTTAATAATAATAGATTTTTTACTAGAACATTAATGTTAAAAAAAATTGCTGAATGTATTAAGAAAAATAGCAACATAATTGAAAAAAAAAGCATTGATCCTGTAGTTCAATTCATTCATTTAAATTCTTTTAAAAGTTCTCGTATTTTTTCAGACATAGGAGAAGATTCTGCCGCAATTAAGAACGATAATGGAATGTACACGCTAGTAACAACCGATCGGATTAAAACTACTTTTATAGAGAAGTTTCCATTTGGCGCTGGCTTTAGTTCCATCTTGGTTGGAGTAGATGATATTTACGCGTGTGGAGGGACGCCGCTAGCGGCAAGCTTGATAATTTCCTTTAAAGAACAAAAGATTGGGCAAAAAATTATTGAAGGTGTGTGCGCTGGCTCGAAAAAATTTAATGTTCCTATAATTCGGGGCCACACGAATATGAAAAATTATTACGAACTAAGTACAGCATTAATAGGAGAAATCAAAAAAGAAGATTACATATCTGCGAAAAATGCACAACCAAACGATAACGTCATTTTAGCAGTTGATTTTGAAGGGCGAATAGGGAGAGCAAGCAATTTACATTGGGATACAGTTACGTATAAATCTTCTGAAGAAGTTTTGAATAAAAGAAAATCTATGAATGTTATTGCGCAAGAACATCTTGCCAACTCGTCAAAGGATATTTCTAACGGAGGTGTGTTTGGAACTATTCTACAACTAATGCAATATTCTAAAGTAGGCGCGGATATAAATATTGAAAAGATTGTTATTCCTCTAAAGTTAATAGAGAAAGGATATGATTTGGAGACTTACATTAAAATGTTTTTAACCACTTCATACATTTTAACTGCACCTGAAGAAAAATCTCAACAAATAATCAAAATTTTTAAAGACCATGATATTTCAGCAAATTTGATTGGAAAAATTATTAAAAAAGCGGGATTAAAAATAAATAATGGTAAAGAATCTTTAGATGTTATAGAGTATTAAAGATTTAATATCCTGACTGTGGGTTCATTTTGAAAATAAATAATATATTGGATACTTATCTTTCTAAACAAATAAAAATATTCGAGCAATATTAGGAATTATAAAAAAAAGATATTGAAATACAATGAGTTTTAATTTCAAAAATAAATTTAAGGGAACTGTTTCTGTAATTGGCACTAGCCAAATCGATTCAAAAACGGAGAAATTAGCTAATGAATTGGGAAGATTGCTCGCTAAAAACAATTTTGCTGTTGCGTGCGGAGGGCTTTCTGGAGTTATGGAAGCGGTTTGCAAAGGAGCGAAACAAGAAGGTGGATTCACGATAGGAATAATTCCTTTTAAAGATAAACATTTAGCAAATAAATATGTCGATGTTGTTATCCCAGTTCCGTTTTCTCAAGCGCGAAATATAGTTGTGGTGCTTAGTGGTGACGCAGTAGTCGCAATAGGGGGGAAAGCAGGCACCTTATCAGAAATATGCTTCGCCTGGATATACGAGAAACCAATCGTCGCGCTAACTGGCGTAGTAGAAGGGTGGTCCTCTAAAATGGCAGGCAAAAAAATTGACGATAGAAGAAGTGATACGATATATGGAGCAAAAACAGCTCAAGAAGCGGTCGATAAATTGAACAAACTTTTTGAAAAAGGACCTAATACTAAGTATGGCATGCCAAATGAGTTTTAAAAAAATAAAATTATTATTAATAAATTTATAAAATTAAAATTAAATTGTATTAAACAAAATACCCAATTGAATAAGGTGTAAAAATGGAATTTAATTTTGAAGAAAAATTGTTTAAAAAAGTACCTCCCATTGTTTTAAAAGAATTTCAAGAATTTCAAGAAGCACATCATTTTAAAAGTCTCGAGTTTAGGGGATATCAATGGAAATATTACTTTGAAGGAACTGGAGGTAAAATAATTTTATCACTCACAGGTGGAATGAGATCTCCTTTTTTTGGTTTTAAGATTATTACTGAGTTAGAGAGATATTTTAAGGTTTTAGCTCCTGCATATCCAAGAATAAAAACTATGGATGGATTAGTTGATGGGATTCAAGCTATTCTCCAAAAAGAAAACATAAAACAATGTAAAATATGGGGAACTTCATTTGGAGGCGTATTAGCACAATGCATTTTGCATAAATTTAACGAAATGGTTGATAGAATTATTATTGGAAACACAGGAACAACAATTAACAATGAAGATATAGTCAATAAAAAAGTCAAGTCGATGAAAAAAGCAATAAGAATTCTATCATTGCTACCTTCATTCATAATTAGACTAGTGATTAGTAAAAGCTTATTGAAGTTATTGAACTGCCCAGAAGAAGAAAAAGTTCTATATAAAACTTTGCTAAAAAATGCTGTTGCAAAACGCATTTTTGATAAACCTGATATATTATGCCACTTCAAATGTTTGAAGGATTTTTTTCAAAATTATCGCTTCTCTGCTTCAGATTTGAGTAAATGGTCTGGTAAAATTTTAATTATTGAGTCTGATGATGATACAGCAGTGGGTGAAGAATCTTCAGACAGATTAAGAAAAGTTTATCCCCAAGCAGAACATTATTTATTTCATGAGGCTGGTCATATGCCCGTTCTTTCTCGTAAGAAAGAGTATTATTCGGTTATTAAGAAATTTCTTGGTATATAATAAATTCAAGTTATATAACTCTAATATTTTTGAAGATTTTTGATTTATTTAATAAGAATTTTAAAGAGGTGTTTAGAATGGTAAGAATAAGCGGAGGAAATGGCTCTTCTTTTGAAGACGCTATTATAATTTCAGATTGTAGTAATATCGAAGGCGTAGATCAGGAATACATTGAAGTTCGAAAAAGGTTCGGTAATTATCAATTAATTAGGCAGAGTTTACAAGACAAAAGTGGAAGAATGTACGATGTCTTGGAATTGAAATTGGAAGATGGTCGAGAAATTACTTTCTATTTCGATATTACAGATTTTTTCGGAAAGGGGTTTGAATTTTAATATAAAGCAAAAAAATTATTACCATATTTTCAGAATATCCCTTATTAATTCAAAAATATACTAAACATTTTAATATTTAAGTGAAGGATAACTTTATTAGAATGCTTGATATATTATCTTACATAAGAATATGTTTGTGAGG